>NZ_JBEXNL010000025.1:0-57854 GCF_040611135.1 Tsukamurella sp. NPDC003166 | reverse complement strand
CCTCTGGACATCACCCGACGGACGGCGCTACATCGTCGACCCCACCGGCATCATGCTCACCCTCTTCCCCGACCTCACCCGCATCCAATGGGACATCCCCACAACACCATCGGGAGCGGCGCAGGGAGCAGGGGAGCAGACGCGGCCCGGCGGTCGCACCCGCCTCCAACGCGAACACGCCCGCCGCGAACGACTCCGCCGCGACAACATCACCGCGTTCGAAGCGGAGCGGGATCGGCAAGCTCTGCCGGTCAGCGAGGTCGAGGTGGGCATGATGCACGTCATCGGTGCGCCGACCCCACGCCCGGCCCCGTCGTTCGACGGACCGCCGCCCTACTGAGCGAACAAGGTCGTGATGCGAGTGCTCGTAGCAGCGACTCGCCTAATAGCACGGTGTGGTCGTCACGCCCCATGATCCCCAGCAATAGGCGACGACGCACTCGGCGGGCGAGTAGATCATCTTCGACCACGAGTTCTGCCCGTTCGTGCTGCTGAATCCTTGCGTATAGCCGCCTTGTTGAACGGACTTGACATTCGAGCTGACCCCGTCGACCTGTGCCCAATTCGTCTTGCATGCATCCGACCGTCGGAGGTTGACCCATTGCTCGCCACCCGTGCCGTACACCGACGTGTGCCCGATCGTCCGCGCGGTCGCTGAGCACCCCGATGCGATGGGATCCTGGCCAGGATCGTGGACTTGGAGGTTCAGCGGCGGAAGCGCAGCGTGACGATCTTGAAGGGACGCAAAGACAAGCGCACGTCTCCGGCGGGCTCGGGATCGGCGACGGGGCGCTCCAGCAGGTCGGTGCGGACCACCGAATCATGCGGGAAGTCCGCGTGGATCGTCGCATCCGCGCGGGTACCGCGCGATTCGTACAGGCGCACGACGACATCGCCGCTGCCGTCCTCGGCGAGCTTGACGGCCTCGACGATCACGGCTGGGTGATCGACGGAGACGAGCGGAGTCACCGAGTCGGCCGACCCGGCGACGGTGCGAGGGGCGAGGTTCCGTCGGTAGCCCTCCTCGACGGCGTCGCCGATCGAGGCACCGGGGCGCACGGAGATGGCGAGCCGGTGGAAGCCCTGATCGGTCTCCGGGTCGGGGTAGCGGGGAGCGCGCAGGAGCGACAGGCGGACGACGGTGCCTCCCGGGACAGCAGTGATGTCGTGGCCGTAGGTGGAGTCGTTGGCAACGGCCACGCCGTAGTCGGGCTCGCCGATGTGCACCCAGCGGTGCGCGCAGATCTCGAACTTCGCGGCGTCCCAGGAGGTATTGGCATGGGTGGGGCGGAAGACATGGCCGAACTGGATCTCCGAGGCGCTGCGATCGGCGTGCACGTCGAACGGGAACGCCAGCTTGAGCAGCTTCTGCCGCTCGTGCCAGTCGATGTCGAAGTCGATATCCAGGGCGGGGGAGCCGGCGCGCAGGGAGATGTGTTGGGTCACGGTCGAATCGCCGAACGAACGTTGCACCACAACGGCGTCGCCGGAGGTCGCCACCGCGTCGACGTCGATCAGGTCGGTCACGCCGCGGCGGTAGAACGCGTCGATGTCCCACGCCTCCCAATGGTTCGGGATGTCGCGGTGCAGTTGGAGCAGGTTCCCCGGCGCCGCCATCGCCTCCCGGCCGGTCGCGGCGTCGGTCAGTGAGACGAGCAAGCCGCGCTCGTCGACCACCGCGCGGACGACGCCGTTGTCGAGGACGAGGTCGCGGCCTTCCGCCCGGGGTGCGACCGCCTCGGGGCGCGGGACGACAGCGGCGCCCAGCGCAGGGATTCCGTCGCGCGCGTGCGGCGCGGCACTGAACACCAGATTGTGTGCCTCGGCGGCGGGGAGGTCTTCGACCGGGGCCGCGCCCCCGTTCTCAACCGCGCCGACGACCTCAATCGCGCCGACGACCTCAATCGCACCACCGACTTCGGTTGCGCCCTGGGCCGCACCCGCGAGCCGATTCTGAGTCGTACTCTCACTGTCGGATTCCGACGCGTTCGCGAGGGCAGCGAGGGCACCGTCGATGATCCGCTCGAGTCGCTTCGCCACAGCGGCGTAGTTGCGCTCCGCGTCCTTGTGCACCCAGGCGATGGAACTGCCGGGCAGGATGTCGTGGAACTGCTGTAGCAGCACCAGATGCCAGATCTCCTCGAGCTCCTCCAGGGGATAGGAGAATCCGGTCCGGACCGCTGCGGTGGCGGCCCAGAGCTCCGCCTCACGCAGGAGGTGCTCGCTGCGCCGATTGCCCTGTTTCGTGTTCGCCTGTGAGGTGTACGTGCCGCGGTGGAACTCGAGGTACAGCTCGCCGGACCACCGGGCGGGCTGCTCCAGTTCCGCTGCGGCGGCGTCGAAGAACTCCACCGGCGTGCCGACCGACACCGTCGGCGAACCGTCGAGCGATGCGGTCCGCGCCGCCGCGGCGAGCATCTCCCGGGTCGGGCCACCGCCACCGTCGCCCCAGCCGAACGGGACGAGGGAGCGCGTGCCCACGCCCTGCTCACGATAGTTCTTCTGCGCCCGAGCCAGATCCGCGCCGGAGAGGTCCGAGTTGTACTTGTCGACGGGTGGGAAGTGCGTGAACAGCGCCGTGCCGTCGATGCCCTCCCAGAGGAACGACGAGTGCGGCATCCGGTTGGTCTGGTTCCACGACAGCTTCTGGGTCAGAAAGTACCGCGAGCCGGCCTGGGCCACGATCTGCGGCATCGCCGCCGAATAGCCGAACGAGTCGGGGAGCCACGCCTCCGGGGTGTCGATCCCGAACTCGTGCAGGAAGAACCGCTTTCCGGCCACGAACTGCCGGGCCATCGCCTCTCCGCCCGGCATGTTCGTGTCGGCCTCCACCCACATGCCGCCGACCGGCACGAACCGGCCCGCCGCCACGTGATCCTTGATGCGCGCGAACAGCTCCGGGTGCCGGTCCCGCACCCACGCGAACTGCTGTGCCGAGGAGCATGCGAACCGGAAGGACGGGTCGCGGTCCATGAGGTCCACGACATTGGCGAACGTTCGTGCGCACTTGCGCGCCGTCTCGCGCACCGGCCACAGCCACGCCGAGTCGATGTGCGCGTGGCCGACCGCCGTGATCCGGTGCGCCGACGCGGCGGCCGGTGCGGCCAACGCGGGGGCCAGGGCCGCCCGCCCCGCGGCCGCGGTGGCGGCGATGTCGTGCGGGTCCACCACGTCGAGCATGCGCTCGAGTGCGCGCAGCACCTCGTGCCGGCGCGGCAGGTCGAAGGGCAACTCGTGCATCAGCCCGTTCAGCGTCCAGACGTCCTGCTGCAGCTCCCACACCGTCCGGTCGCGGAGCGCGAGGTCGATGGTGCCGAGCCGGTACAGCGGACCGTCGCCCGCGGTCTCCCGGTCACCGAGGTGGGTGGGTGAGACGAAGTCGCCGCCCAGGTCGGGGTTCGCGGCGCACTCGAGGTACAGGTCCACGGGTTCGCCGGGCTCCAGCGGGACGTAGGCGTTGAACGGCGAGATGCCCTTCACGACGGTGCCGTCCGCGCGGTACACGAGCCCCTCGGCGTTGAACCCGGGGCCGCCGGTGAAGCCGAGCTCCACCCTCAACTCCAGGGCGTGCCCGGCGCCGTCGGACTCCGTGAGACCGGACCAGTCCGCCGGGACGTCCCCGGTCACGTGCAGCCACAGGGTGGACCAGGGCGCGCCCCACGGGCTGCCGGCAGCGATCGGCGTGAACTCCCGCACGACCGCCTCCGCGAAGGGCACCGGCTCGCCCGGGGCGGCCCACCCCGTCACCGTGACCGGCGCGGAGTGCGAGTACACCGCCCCGTTCAGGAAGTCCCGGGTGAATCTGTCGAGACGCTCTTCGGTCAGCCGCCGGTCGTCGTGCATGACAGTGAACCTACGGCCTCACGCGCGTCAGGGGGTCGGATGCGCCGGGAGGAAGGCCGACGCGTCGTGCCCGGAGGAGTCCTCCGCCCGGATCACGTGCACCACTGCGTTGATCAGCGCCAGGTGGGTGAACGCCTGCGGGAAGTTGCCGAGGTGCTTGCCCGACTTCGGGTCGAGCTCCTCCGCGTACAGCTTCAGCGGCGACGAGTACGCCAGCAGCCGCTCACACAGCGCCCGGGCGCGGGCGACCTCGCCGATCTCGACCAGCGCCGACACCAACCAGAACGAACAGATCGTGAACGTGCCCTCCTCGCCCGCGAGCCCGTCGTCGGTCTCCTCGACGCGGTAGCGCAGGACCAGGCCGTCCTCGGTGAGCTCGTCGGCGATCGCCAGCACGGTGGCGCGCACCCGCGGGTCGTCGGAGGGTAGGAACCGCAGCAGCGGCACCAGGAGCAGCGACGCGTCCAGCGCGGGGGCGCCGTAGCGCTGCGTGAACACGCCGCGCTCGTCCACGCCGTGCTCGAGGATGTCGGCCTTGATCACCTCGGCCTGCTCCGACCACTCGCTGGCGTAGTCGTTCTCGCCGTGCATGACCGCGAGTTTGGCGCCGCGATCGAGAGCGACCCAGCACATCACCTTCGAACTCGTGAAGTGCTGCGGTTCCCCGCGCACCTCCCAGATGCCGCGGTCCGGCTCGCGCCAGTGCTTGAGCGCCTCCTCGACCTGCTCCTTGAGCACCGGCCACAGCGTCTCCGGGATCCGCTCGGACGACTTGGTGTTCAGGTACACCGAGTCCAGCATCGTGCCCCAGATGTCGTGCTGGCGCTGGTCGTAGGCCCCGTTCCCGATCCGGACCGGCCGCGCACCGTCGTATCCCGAGAGGTGCGGCAGCTCCTCCTCGTGCAACGTGCGCTCCCCGCCGACCCCGTACATGACCTGCAGCGGATGTCGTTCGCCGTTGTTGGCGCCCGAGACATCGGCGATGAAGGAGAAGAAGTCCTCGGCCTCCCGGTCCAGGCCCAGCGTGTACAGGCCCCACAGGGCGAACGTGGAGTCGCGGACCCAGGCGTACCGGTAGTCCCAGTTGCGGACGCCGCCGGGCGTCTCCGGGAGCGAGGTGGTGGACGCGGCGAGCAGCGCCCCGGTGGGCGAGTAGGTCAGGCCCTTGAGCGTGAGCGCCGAACGCTGCAGATACGTGCGCCACGGATGATCGGGGAACTGGCCCACGTTGATCCACTGCCGCCACGACTCCGCCGTCGACCACATCTTCTGCGCCGCCTCGGCGAAGGTCTGCGGCACGGGGTGTTTGCTCCAGGACAGGGCGACGAAGACCTCGTCGCCCTCCTTGAGGCGGGTGTGCGCGCGGGCCTCCCGCCCCTCCAGGCCGAGCCGCATGTTGGTGGTGAGCTTGAGCTCGGGGTGCGCCCCGAAGTCGGTGCGGGCCCGCGCCACGGCCTCGCCGTAGCCGTCGCCGGAGTAGGCCCACTCCGCGCCGGCCCGGTTGTAGTCGAAGGCGGGCTCGCAGTTGAGCTGCAGCTCGACGGTGCCGGACACGCACCGCGCCGTGCGGAGCAGGATGTGCTCGGCGTCCCAGTCCGTCGGGGTCCGACGGTGCGTCCGGGATCGGGTCTGCGTGTCGTGCCACGGGCCCATCACGAGCGCGTCGCGGACGATGAGCCAGCCCGTGGACGTCTGCCAGGTGGTCTCGAGCATGAGGCTGCCCGGCAGGTAGCGACGGTCGACGGGGACCCGCACGCCGTACGGCGCGAGCCGGAAGGAACCTGCGCCGCGGTCGAGGATGGCGCCGAAGACGCTGGGGGAGTCCGGGCGGGGGATGCACATCCACTCGACGCTGCCGTCGCGCGCGATCAGGCAGGTGTTCTCGCAGTCCGAGAGGAACGCGTAGTCGTGGATCGGCGGGAAGACCGCGTCACCGAGGGGCGGGGTGTCGGTGATGAGCGCCTCGGGGCCGGAGACCTCGTCCTGGGCGGTGTCGGGGCCGGCGACCTCGTCGTGGGCGGTGTCGGGGCCGGGGGCATCGGAGGTCGGGGCGTCGTTCTTCGATGACATGCAGTCCATGATGAGGCACGGCGACCGGTTCGCGCAGGACGGTCGCTACGCTGGGCGTGTGCATCGACAAGCGCAGTGGTGGGACTCGGTGGAGCTGTGGCTCACGGGTCTGCCCTTCGCGCTGCAGGTCAGCCTGGTCATGGTTGTACTCGCGGTGATCGCAATGCTGGTGGTGCGCGTGCTGAGCGCCCTCATCGACCTCGTCGCGGACGCGCTGGACGCCCGCCTCGTGCGGGCCTCCCGCGCCGACGCCGCAGGTCATGGGGCCGGAGAAGGGGATGACGAGAGTGTCTGAGACAGGCGGCGGATGGCGGGCGCTGGTGCCCAAATCGAAGGTGACGCTCGCGCTGATCGCGCTGCTGGTGCTCCTCGTGGTCGCGTGGGCGCTGCTGCGCTGACCTCGATTCGTAGGATTCTCGCCTGACCAGTCCCCAGCAAGGAGAACGGCGAGAAGTGATCAGACCCACGCTCCGCGGCCCTGCCATGAGCATCGTCGCGGTCGTCCTGGCCGTGGTGCTCACGGCATGTGGGGGCGGCTCCACCGACGTGCCGCACGGCGTGGACATCTCCAGCGGCCGCTACCAGGTGAAACTCGTGGCGTTCGCGACGCCCAAGCCCGTCTTCGACCAGACCATCCCGCTGTTCCGCGAGTCCAACCCCGACATCGGGTTCTCGCAGTCCTACGGAGCGTCGGGCGATCAGTCGCGCAAGGTGGCGCGCCACGTGCCCGCCGATGTCGTGAACCTCTCCGTGGCACCCGATGTGACCCGCATCGTCAAGGCCGGGCTGATCGACAAGGACTGGGAGAAGGCGTACCCGCGCAAGTCGGTGCCGTTCACCTCCGTGGTCGCCGTCGTCGTGCGGCCCGGCAACCCGAAGGGCATCCACGACTGGGCCGATCTGCTCAAGCCCGGCGTCGAGGTGGTGACCCCGAACCCCGCCAGCTCCGGCTCGGCGAAGTGGAACCTGCTGGCGCCCTACGCCGCGCTGTCCAACGGGGGGCAGGACCCGGCGAAGGGCCTCGCGTTCGTCAAGGAACTGATTCGCGACCACACCAAGGTCAGCCCCGGGTCGGGCCGCGATGCCACCGCCGCGTTCCAGTCCGGCCAGGGCGACGTGCTGCTCAGCTACGAGAGCGAGGCCGTCCTGCTGCAGCGGCAGAGCGTCAAGGACGGCACGCCGAAGCCCGAGTACTTCATCCCGCCGCAGTCGTTCCGGATCGATCTCCCGGTGGCCGTCGTGAAGACGTCCGAGGCGCCGGACGCGGCGAAGAAGTTCGTGGACTTCCTGTTCTCGCCCGAGGCGCAGCGGGCGATCCCGGCTTCGGGCTTCCGATCGGGGGACCCCGCCATCGCCGCCGAGACGGCGCACCTGTTCTCCGCACAGCCGCAGCGGCTGTGGACGATCGAGGAGCTGGGAGCGGTGCTCGGCAAGGGCACAGCGGCGAAGAACAACGGCAAGGACCTGACCGGCTGGCCCGCGGTGGACGCGGCGCTGTTCGGCGACAAGGGCACCATCGCCGCGGCCTACAAGAACGGGGGCAAGTAGATGCGCGCGCTCGGTTCGCTGCGCATCGGCGTGGCCTGGCTCTGGATCTCGATCATCGTGCTGCTGCCCATCGCGGCCATCACCACGAAGGCGTTCGACAGCGGATGGTCCGGCTTCTGGGACGCGCTGACGGCGAAGAACGCGGTGTCCACGCTGGTGATCACCGTGTGGGTCTCGCTGTTGGTGACCGTGATCAACGTGATCATGGGCACCGTCATCGCCTGGGTACTGGTTCGGGACGACTTCCCGGGGAAGGGCATCGTCAACGCCCTCATCGACCTGCCGTTCGCGCTGCCGACCATCGTCGCGTCGATCGTGCTCCTGTCGCTGTACGGGCCGGACAGCCCCGTCGGGCTGACGCTCAACGCGACCCAGCCCGCCATCGTGATCGCCCTGGCGTTCGTGACGCTGCCGTTCGTCGTCCGCCAGGTGCAGCCGGTGCTGATCGAGCTGGACCGCGAGGTCGAGGAGGCCGCGGCCTCGCTCGGGGCCCCCAACCGGGTGATCGTGCGGAAGATCATCGTCCCCACGCTGCTCCCGGCGATCCTCTCGGGCGCGGGCCTCGCGTTCACCCGCGCGATCGGTGAGTTCGGTTCCGTGGTGTTGGTGGGCGGCAACATCCCGGGTAGGACGCAGGTGGCGTCGCAGTACATCCAGCAGCAGCTGGAGGTGGACAACCAGGTGGCCGCGTCCGCGGTGTCGGTCGCACTGTTGGTGATCGCGTTCGTGCTGCTGGCCGTGATGCGGTTCGTGGGCGGACGCGGCGCGAAGCGGGAGGAGAACGCCGAATGAATCTCTCCAAGAAGACGGTCCTGAGCCTGCGAGGCGTCGCGCTGCTCTATCTGCTGGTGCTGCTGGTGCTGCCCATCGGGGTGATCCTGTACCGCTCGTTCGAGCGCGGCTTCGGCCAGTTCTGGGACTGGATCACCACGCCGGCCGCGATCTCGGCGCTGGAGCTGTCGGTGCTCATCGTGGCGATCGTGGTGCCGCTCAACGTGGTCTTCGGCGTGCTCACCGCCCTCGCCCTGGCGCGCGGCAGATTCCGCGGGAAGGCGGCGCTGCAGGCCGCGGTCGACCTGCCCTTCGCCGTCTCGCCGGTGGTCGTGGGCGTGGCCCTGATCATGCTGTGGGGCGTCGGCGGGTGGTTCGGCGGTGTCGAGTCGCTGGGCTTCCGCATCATCTTCGGGCTGCCCGGCATGGTTCTCGCCACCACCTTCGTGACGCTGCCCTTCGTGGTGCGCGAGGTGGAGCCGGTGCTGCACGAGATCGGCGAGGATCAGGAGCAGGCCGCCGCCACCCTGGGCGCCAACGCCTGGCAGACCTTCTGGCGAATCACGCTGCCCGCGATCCGCTGGGGCCTGACCTACGGCGTGGTGCTCACGATCGCCCGCGCGCTGGGCGAGTACGGCGCCGTCACCATGGTCTCGTCGAACTTTCCGGGCATATCCCAGACGCTCACGCTGCTGGTGAGCTCGCGCAATCACGACGACTACAACACTTTCGGGGCCTACGCGGCGGCGACGCTGCTGATGCTGCTGGCGCTCATCGCGCTGGTGGTGATGTCCCTGCTCGAAGCGACCCGCAGGAGGAACCGCGATGACGATTAGCGTGATCGGCGCGAACAAGCACTACGGTGACTTCGCCGCCCTGGACGATGTGTCCCTGGAGATCCCCGACGGCTCGCTCACGGCGCTGCTGGGCCCCTCGGGCTCGGGCAAGTCGACGCTCCTGCGGTCCATCGCGGGCCTCGACCGACTCGACTCCGGCCGCGTGGAGATCAACGGCGCCGATGTCACGCACGCGTCGCCGCAGCAGCGCGACATCGGGTTCGTGTTCCAGCATTACGCGGCGTTCAAGCACATGACGGTGCGGGAGAACGTCGCCTTCGGGCTGAAGATCCGCAAGCGCCCCGCGACCGAGGTCAAGGCGAAGGTCGACGACCTGCTCGAGGTCGTCGGGCTCACCGGCTTCCAGACCCGCTACCCGGCGCAACTGTCCGGCGGCCAGCGTCAGCGCATGGCGCTCGCCCGCGCCCTCGCGGTGGACCCGCAGGTGCTGCTCCTCGACGAGCCCTTCGGCGCCCTCGATGCGAAGGTCCGCGACGAGCTGCGCTCGTGGCTGCGTCGCCTGCACGACGAGGTGCATGTGACCACCGTGATCGTGACCCACGACCAGCAGGAGGCGCTCGATATCGCCGACCGCATCGCGGTGCTCAACAAGGGACGGATCGAGCAGGTGGGCACTCCGGCCGACGTCTACGACCGACCCGAGACCGAGTTCGTCATGTCCTTCCTCGGCTCGGTGGCCAAGCTCAACGGGGTGTTGGTGCGGCCGCACGACATCCGGGTCGGCCGTACGCCGGAGCTGGCCCGCGCGGGCGGCCAGACCTCCGAGGAGGCGGGCGTCCTGCGCGCCGAGGTCGAGCGCGTGGTGTACCTGGGCTTCGAGGTGCGGGTCGAGTTGAAGAACGCCGCCACCGGCGAGCGCTTCCACGCCCAGATCACCCGCGGCGACGCCACCGCGTTGGACCTGTCCGAGGGGGACGCCGTGTACGTGCGCGCCACCCATGTGCCGGAGATCGCCGCGTCGAGTTAGTGTCCGGGCCGCTGCGCGCGTTCACGGCGCGGAAATCATGTTGTGCGCGTCGGTAATGTCGTCGGTATGACCGATTCGAGCGATATCGAATTCCAGCGCGTCCGCACCCCGGAGCAGTACACCGGATTCCAGGAGTGCGCCTCCATCGGTTTCCAACAGCGGATGGAGAACGCCGAGGCGTGGACCGAGGCGATCCTCGCCGACCTCGATGCGCTCGATCACCGGGTCGCCGTCGCGGACGGGCGGACCGTCGGGACCTTTCTGTCCTTCGACCAGCGGCTCACCGCGGTCGGCGGGGCGACGGTGCCCGTCCGCGCCGTCTCCGCCGTCACGGTGCTGCCGACGCATCGGCGCCGCGGGATCCTCGGCACGCACATGCGGGAATGCCTTTCCGCCGCACTCGCGGACGGGGCCGCCGCGGCCACGCTCGTCGCCGCGGAGTACGCGATCTACGCCAGGTACGGATTCGGGCAGAGCACCGAGGTCGTCGACTACCGCATCGCGGTCGACCGTGCTCAGCTCCCGCAACGGACATCGCAGGAGCTCCGCTACGTCGCCGGTGACGAATACCTGACCGCCGCCGACCGGATCCGCGAGCGCGTGAGCATCCCTGGCCGGGTCTCCCGGCTCGACATCAACGGCCGACAGTCGGCGGGTCTGCTCGGCAAGAGCGACGACAAGCAGCGCCTGGTGCTGCGTCGCGACGGGGACGTCGTGGGCGTGCTGACGTACACTGTCGCGAACAAGTGGACCGACTCCCGCCCCGACTCGACGGTCACCGTCTCCGAGCTGCTGGGGATCGATGCCGCCGCCGAGCGGGAGCTGTGGGCGTTCGTCATGAGCATCGACTGGGTGAGCACGGTCCTCGCGCCGCAGCGCGCTCCCGACGACATCGTCGGCACCGTCCCCGCCGACCCGCGGACCGTCCAGGTGTCCAACCGCTGCGACATGCTGTGGATCCGGCCCCTCGACGTGCCCGCGCTGTTCTCCGCGCGCACCTACGCCGCCCCGGGCCGCCTCGTGCTCGACGTGACCGATCCCGGGTTCGACGGTGCCGGGCCCGGCCCGGCGCACGGGCGGTTCCTGATCGCGTCCGACGGTGGCGAGGGGGAGTGCGTGCCCACCGATGAGCCCGCCGACCTCGCTCTCGACGTGAAGGACCTCGGGCGGCTGTGGCTCTCCGACGAGCCCGTTGCGCGCCGGGTCGCCGTCGGCTCGATCCGGGAGCTTTCCGACGGTGCGGCCGCCCGGGCCGACCTGATGGTGTTCAGTCCGCGCCGGCCCTGGTCGGTCGAGCACTTCTGATGCGCGATCCGACTACCTCGCCCGCGTTCCGGCGGGTGGAGCGAGACATGCCCGGGACGGGGCGGTATCGAATCGGTGAGGTGCCCGAGGGACGGTGACGACTGTCGCCGCGCTCTCGGATTCTGTCCGATGCGGCCAGCGAGTCCGTACCGGTCAGAATCCGAGTGTCACTCGTGTGTAGCTGCGATGCCTCGGAACCGTCACCGATGCCCTGCGACGCAGCAGCCGCTCGTGCGCACGCCGCCGCCCCGAACGGCGCCGGCCGCACCCCGACGAACGGAGTGCGGCCGGCGGACCGTCGAACCGCCTAGACCAGGTGGGCCAGAGCGTCCCCGACCAGGCCCGCGGCGAGGGTGTTGCCGCCGGCGGGGTCGATGAGCAGGAAGCTGCCCATCTCCCGGTTCTTGTCGTAGTCGTCGGCGACGATCGGCTCGGCGGTCTGCACCGTGATCCGGCCGATCTGGTTGAGCTCCAGCGTGGTGCCCTCGCCGACGGTGAGGTTCTGCTCGTCGAAGACGGCGTCCAGCCCGCCGACGATGGCCTGCGTGGTCTTGGTGCCGTGCTTGAGCAGCAGGCGGGCGCCGATGCGCAGCGGCTTCTCGGCCAGCCAGCACACGGTGGCCTCGAACTGCTGGCGCGGCTCGGGAGCGTCGGCGGCGGAGACGATCACGTCGCCGCGCGAAACGTCCACGTCGTCGGCGAGGATCACCGTCACCGACCGGCCCGTATGGGCCGAGGCGAGCTCGCCGTCGGGGGTGTCGATGCGCTCGACCCTGCTGCGGGTGCCTGCGGGGAGTACCAGGACCTCGTCGCCCACGTCGACGGTGCCGGCGGCCACCTGACCGGCGTAGCCGCGGTAATCGGGGTACTCGGGGGTGCGCGGCCGGATCACGTACTGCACGGGGAAGCGGAAACCGATCGGCGTCGTGTCCGGGTCCGTCGGGATCGCCTCGAGGTGCTCGATCAGCGACGGTCCGTCGTAGTAGGGCGTCTGGTCCGAACGCGAGGCCACGTTGTCGCCGTGCAGGGCCGAGACGGGGATGGCGTGGACGGCATCGTCGGACCACCCCAGCGAGCCCGTCAGCTCCCGGAACTCCGCCGAGATCTCCTGGAACACCGACGCGGGGTCGGAGACCAGGTCGATCTTGTTCACCGCGAGCACCAGGCGCGGCACGCCCAGCAGCGACAGCACGGCCGCGTGCCGGCGGGTCTGCTCGATCACGCCCTTGCGCGCGTCCGTCAGGAGGATCACGACCTGCGCGGTCGACGCGCCGGACACCGTGTTGCGGGTGTACTGCACGTGGCCCGGGGTGTCGGCGAGGATGAAGGACCGGTTGGGCGTCGCGAAGTAGCGGTAGGCCACGTCGATCGTGATGCCCTGCTCGCGCTCGGCGCGCAGGCCGTCGACCAGGAGCGACAGGTCCGGGGTATCGAGGCCCTTGTCGACCGACGCGCGGGTGACGGCGTCGATCTGGTCGGCGAGCACCGACTTCGTGTCGTACAGCAGGCGCCCGACGAGGGTGGACTTCCCGTCGTCGACGGAGCCGGCGGTGGCCAGGCGGAGGAGTGCAGGAGCCTGCGACATCAGAAGTAGCCCTCTTTCTTGCGGTCCTCCATGGCGGCCTCGGAGACACGGTCGTCGCCACGGGTGGCGCCGCGCTCGGTGAGGCGCGACGCGGCGACCTCGGCCATGATCTGCTCGTTGGTCGACGCGGTCGACTCGATGGCGCCGGTGGTGGAGCCGTCGCCCACGGTGCGGTAACGCACCGACAGGGTCCGGACCTGTTCGCCGTCGCGGGCGCCGCCCCACACGCCGGAGGTCATGAGCATGCCGTCGCGGTCGAACACCTCACGCTCGTGCGCGTAGTAGATCGAGGCCAGCTCGATGTCCTCGCGGGCGATGTACCGCCAGATGTCGAGCTCGGTGAAGTTGCTGATCGGGAACACCCGGACGTGCTCGCCCGGCGCGTGCCGGCCGTTGTACAGGTTCCACAGTTCGGGGCGCTGCCGCTTCGGATCCCACTGGCCGAAGGCGTTGCGCAGGGAGAAGATCCGCTCCTTGGCGCGGGCCCGCTCCTCGTCGCGGCGGCCGCCGCCGAAGACGGCGTCGAACCGGTTCTCCGAGATGGCGTCCAGGAGCGGCACCGTCTGCAGCGGGTTGCGAATGCCGTCGGCCCGCTCCTCGAGCCGGCCGTCGGCGAGGTAGTCCTCGACCTTCGCCACGTGCAGGCGCAGGTTGTACTTCTCGACCATCCGGTCGCGGAAGTCCAGAACCTCCGGCAGGTTGTGGCCGGTGTCGACGTGCAGCAGTGCGAAGGGCAGCGGCGCCGGCCAGAAGGCCTTCACCGCGAGGTGCAGCAGCACCGTCGAGTCCTTGCCGCCCGAGAACAGGATCACGGGGCGCTCGAACTCGCCCGCGACCTCGCGGAAGATGTGGATGGCCTCGGACTCGAGCGCGTCGAGCGTGCCGAAGTCGGGCACCGTCGGAGACGTGGGAGGTTCTGTGATGGTCATGAGGCGTGCAATCCGCATTCTGTCTTGGTCGAACCGGCCCAGCGGCCGCTGCGAGGATCGGAACCCGGGGCGGGCTTGTTGGTGCAGGGCTGGCAGCCGATCGACGGGTAGCCCTCGTCCACCAGCGGGTTGACCAGGATGCCGTTCTCCTCGATGAACTGCTGCATCTGCTCGTCGGACCAGTCGACGATCGGGTTCACCTTGAGCAGACCGAAGCCCTCGTCGAACGAGATGAACGGGGCGTTCGCGCGGGTCGGCGACTCGACGCGGCGGATACCGGTGACCCACGCGCGGTAGCCCTTGAGCGATTCGCGCAACGGCACCACCTTGCGCAGGTTGCAGCACTGTGCCGGGTCGCTCGCGAACAGGTCCTTGCCGACGGTCGCGTCCTGCTCGCCCACACTCTGCTCGGGCGTCACGTTGAGCAGCTCCACCTCGTAGATCGCCTCGACCGCGTCGCGCATGCCGATCGTCTCGGGGAAGTGGTAGCCGGTGTCGAGGAAGAGCACCTTGGGGCGGGCCTGCACCTGCTTGGCGAGGTGCACCAGCACCCCGTCCTGCATGTTGGACGCGACGACGAAGTCCTCGCCGAAGGTGTCCAGCGTCCACTGCAGGAGCGTGAGCGCGTCGGCGCCCTCCAGCTCCTTCGCCGCGCGCTCCGCGAGCGCGCGGAGCTCGTCCGCGTCGCGTCCGGTCAGGGGGTTCGACGGTGCCGTCATCGCAGGTCCTCCTCCGCGGCGCGGGCCACCCACTGCGCGAATCGCTCCTCGCCCTCGCGCTGCTCGGCGAACTTCCGCACCACTCGTTCCACGTAGTCCACGACCTCGGTCGCGAGCACCTTGTGGGCCCGGAGCTTGCGCCCGAACCCGGTGTCCTCGCCGAGGCTGCC
Source organism: Tsukamurella sp. NPDC003166 (assembly GCF_040611135.1). NCBI lineage: Bacteria > Bacillati > Actinomycetota > Actinomycetes > Mycobacteriales > Tsukamurellaceae > Tsukamurella > Tsukamurella sp. NPDC003166. The sequence goes on along the minus strand of NZ_JBEXNL010000025.1, from coordinate 43,090 downwards.
ACCAAGATGAACCTGGAATCCCTCGACGTGATTCCCGTTGTGGTCGTCCACGAGCTGGCCCTTGAAGCCGATGTCGGCGATCTGGACGCGCGCGCAGCTGTTGGGGCAGCCGTTGACGTTGATGCTGATGTTCGTCTCGTGCAGCTGGTTCAGGTCCTTGAGGCGCTTCTCCAGCTCGGGCACGAGGGACTGGCTGCGGCTGCGGGTCTCGGTGAAGGAGAGCTTGCAGTACTCCAGCCCGGTGCACGCGATGAGGTTGCGGCGCCACCGCGAGGGCCGGGCCGTGAGGCCGACCTTCTCCAGCGCTGCCTCAAGGCCGGCGACCTTGTCGTCGGGGACGTCGACGACCACGATCTTCTGGTAGGGGGTGGCGCGGACCCGATCGGTGCCGGCCTCCTCCATCGCGTCGGCGATCGCGTCGAGGGCATCGGCGGAGAGCCGGCCCGAGACGGCCGAGAAGCCGACGGCGTTGAGACCGTTGCTCTGCTTCGTGATGCCGACATGGTCGATGGTGGTCTTCGGCGCGATCGGGGCGGGACCGTCGATGAGCTTGCGGCCGAGGTACTCGTCCTCGAGCACCTGCCGGAACTTTTCCGGGCCCCAGTCCTTCACCAGGAACTTCAGCCGAGCCTTGCTCCGCAGGCGGCGGTAGCCGTAGTCGCGGAAGATCGCGACCACGCCCTCCCAGACGTCCGCGACCTCGTCGAGCGGTACCCACACGCCGAGCCGCTGCGCGAACATCGGATTGGTCGACAGGCCGCCGCCGACCCACAGGTCCAGGCCGGGCCCGTGGTCGGGGTGGTGCACGCCGACGAAGCTCACGTCGTTGATCTCGTGCGCCACGTCCTGCAGGCCGGAGACGGCGGTCTTGAACTTGCGGGGCAGGTTCGAGTACTCCGGGTTGCCGATGTAGCGGCGCTTGATCTCCGCGAGTGCGGGGGAGGCATCGAGCACCTCGTCGGGCGAGAGGCCCGCCAGCGGGGAGCCGAGCATGCCGCGGGGGCAGTCGCCGCAGGCCTCGGTGGTCTCCAGGCCGGCCTCCTCGAGGCGGCGCCAGATCTCCGGGATCGACTCGATCTCCACCCAGTGGTATTGGATGTTCTGCCGGTCGGTGATGTCGGCGGTGCCGCGCGCGAAGTCGCGCGAGATCGACGCGAGGGTGCGCACGCCCTTGGTGGTGAGGTTCCCGCCGTCGGTGCGGACCCGCATCATGAAGTACGGCGCCTCGATGAGGTCGACATGGTTGTCACCGCTGTAACTGCCGTCGAAGCCCTCGGCGCGCTGCGTGTACAGCCCCATCCACCGGAACCGGCCGCGCAAGTCGGCCTTGTCGATCGAATCGAACCCCGACTTGGAGTAGATGTCCAGGATGCGGCGCCGCACGTTGAGCGGGTTGTCGTCGCGCTTGGACTGTTCGTTCGCGTTCAGCGGGGTGCGGTAGCCCAGCTTCCACTGGCCCTCCGATTTGCGCTGTGCCGGGCGCTTGCGAGCCGGTCGCGTGGGCGCGGCGTCGGCGGAGGGGGCAGGGGCGTCGGTGATCGACGTCATGAAGGCTCCTGGGATTCATGGGATGGCGCGCCAGGGCTGGTGGCGCTCAGGGGACTCGACGCGGAAGAAGGCGCCGGGAATCAGGCCCGACAGCCGCTGCTGCAGACCCGCAGGTAATCGATGTGCCGGCGCGACGCCAGCAGCTCACCCTGTCCATCCATCGAGATCATTGTGCCACCGGATGGGCGCAGAAGTGGAATCGGGTTTCGCTCAGTGATGCGTGAAATCGCCCGATCGGCGCACCTGCAAGACTGGGCGGGTGTCCGCGCCCTCGACCCCCGAGCTCCGCAGGCCCGACGGTGCCGCGACGCCGTTCGGGCTGTATCTGCACGTTCCCTTCTGCGCGACGCGCTGCGGCTACTGCGACTTCAACACCTACACGGCCGGCGAGTTGGGCGCGTCCACGTCGCCGCAGGCGTGGGCAGCGGCCGTCGACGGGGAGCTCGCGCTGGCGCGGCGCACCGTCGGCGACGTACCGGTGTCGACGGTGTTCGTCGGAGGCGGGACACCGTCGCTCCTGGGCGGCGACGGGCTCGCCGCCCTGCTGGACACTGCGCGTCGCCACTTCACCTTCGCGGACGACGCGGAAGTGACCACCGAGTCCAATCCGGAGTCGACCTCGCCCGAGTTCTTCGGCCGGCTGCGGGAGGCGGGCTTCACCCGGGTCTCCCTCGGTATGCAGTCGGCCGCGGCGCACGTGCTGCGGGTGCTCGACCGCACGCACACTCCGGGCCGCGCCGTGGCCGCCGCGAAGGAGGCTCGTGCGGCGGGCTTCGACCACGTCAACCTGGACCTCATCTACGGCACGCCGGGGGAGTCCGACGACGACCTGCAAGCGTCCCTGGACGCGGTGCTCGACGCGGGTGTCGACCACGTCTCCGCGTACGCGCTCATCGTCGAGGACGGGACGGCGCTGGCCCGCCGGATCCGTCGCGGCGAACTCCCCGACACCGACGACGACGTGCTCGCCCACCGGTACGAGATGGTCGACGACACCCTGCGGGGCGCCGGTTTCGACTGGTACGAGGTGTCCAACTGGGCCCGATCGGACGCCGGGCGGTGCCGGCACAACGAGCTCTACTGGGAGGGCGCGGACTGGTGGGGCGCGGGCCCCGGCGCGCACGGACATGTCGGCGGCACTCGCGTCTGGAACATCAAGCACCCGGCCCGGTACGCCGACGCCGTCTCCCGCGGCGAGTTGCCCGTCGCGGGCCACGAGGTGCTGACCGCGGAGGACCGGCACGTCGAGGACGTCATGCTCCGGGTTCGGATGCGGTCGGGCATCCCCGTCGAGGTACTCCGGGCCGAGGAGGTCGTACGGGCCGAGGGGGAGGTCACCGTCGGGAACCTGGAACGCGACGGCGACGCGTACGTGCTCACCGACGCCGGGCGGCTGCTGGCCGACGGGGTGGTGCGGCGCATCCTCGACTGAGTCACGACAGCTTCCACACCACCGTCACCGTGACGGTCAGCGACTGCTCGCCGCTCTCGATCGGGACGGGGGAGGCCGCCACGCCGGCGGTGTCAGGTGTGTACTGCCGGGTCGTGGTCGGGCGGACGGCCGCGCCTTCCGACACCGTGCGGACTTCGCCGAGCTTGCCGCCGGAGAGCTTGGCGTACTGCTCGGCGCGGCTCTTCGCTTCTGCGAACGCCTTGTCCCGGGCGGTCGCCTTGAGCGCCGAGTCGTTCTCGATGTCGAAGCCGACGGAGCTGATCCGCGTCGCGTCGCCGCCGGCGGTTGCGAGGTCGCCCAGGAGCTTCGAGGCGGTGTCCAGCTTGCGGACCTTGACGGTCAGCGACTGCGTGGCTTCGTAGGACGTGATCTGCCGGTCGGTGCCGTAGCGCGGATTCACGCGCACGTTCGCGGTCTGGACGTCCTTGGAGTCCACGCCGTTCGCGGTGGCCGCGTCGATCACCTTCTGTGCGCTCGCCGAGGCGTCGTTGAGCGCGGTCGTCACGTCTGCGGCCTGGTGCTGCACCGCCAACTGCACGGTGAGGACGTCGGGCTTCCCCGAGGCCTCGCCGGTGCCGACCGCGGTGATCTCCCGCGGGGAGTCGTTGGCGGTGCTGGACGAGCCGCAGGCGGACACCGAGCCCGCCATCGTGAGCCCGGCGAGGAGTGCGATGCCGGCGACGCGCCAGTTCCGCGCTGTTCCGGATCTCCGATTCGTCATGGTGTCAGAGTGGCAGGAGCGGCGCTCCTTCGCAGCTGATCGGTCGTTACGGCAACTTCTTCGCCGGTTAGACCAACTCCCATTCGACGACCACCTGCGCGGTCACGATGCGCTCGCCGGCCTCCATCGCGGGACCCGACCCCGGCGCCGCCGCCCTCGCCGCGAACATCACCTGCGGCCGCGGCGCGGACGACGGGTCGTCGGCGATGCTGAGCACGGCGCCCAGCGCGTCGCCGGACAGGTCGGCGTACTGCTCGGCCTTGGCCCGTGCGTCGGCGAACGCGGCGTCGCGGGCAGCGGCTGCCGGGGCGGCACCGTCGGACAGCGCGAAGGTGACGGAGTCGATCCGGGTGGCATCGCGCGCTGCGGCCGTGGCCGCCTGCAGCACCCATGCGGCACTGGCCACGTCCCGGACGGTCACCACGAGCGACTCGGACGCGGAGTAGCCCTCGCGTCTGCGGTCCTCCCAGGGCCCCGTCTCCACGGTCTGCAGGCCGACGTCGGAGGTGGCGATGTCACCGTCGGCGACCCCGGCGGCGCGGACGGCCGCGACGACAGCCTGAGCCGCATCGCCGGCGCCGGAGAACGCCGCCACGACGTCCCTCGCGCGGTGTTCGACCCCGATCCGGGCGATCACGACGTCGGGGATCGCGGCGGCGGATCCGGTGCCGGTCTGGCGGATGGTGCGGGTCATGGGCCTACCTCTCAGTCCTGGCGCGCGTGCTTGCCGTGCCTCCCCGAGGATGCCGGACGCGCGGGGGTACCGGGCGGCAGTGAGTGCACGCGGCAGTGCAGCACCTCGCGACCGCGCAGCGCGGACCGCACGGCCCGGTGCAGGCCGTCCTCGAGATACAGGTCGCCGTTCCACGCCACCGCGTGCGGGAACAGGTCGCCGTAGAAGGTCGAGTCCTCGGAGAGCAGCCGGTCGAGCGCGAGCACGGTGGTCGTGGTCACCAGGGCGCTCAGGCGGACCTGCTGCGGCGGGATCTGCGACCACTCGCGTGCGCTGAGGCCGTGCTCCGGGTACGGCTTCCCGTCGAGTACGCCCTTGAAGATCACGGGTCGACTCTAGCCCGCGTAAGCTGGACGTTCGAGGTACACAGGCGAAAGGGCCACACGATGTCGAGCACGGAGGACCGGCGGTTCGAGGTGCTCCGGGCGATCGTGGCGGACTACGTCGAGACGCACGAGCCCGTCGGCTCGAAGGCGCTCGTCGACCGGCATCAGCTCGGCGTGTCCAGTGCGACGGTCCGCAACGACATGGCGGTCCTCGAGGCCGAGGGCTACATCACGCAGCAGCACACCAGCTCCGGGCGTATCCCGACGGAGAAGGGCTACCGGCAGTTCGTCGACCGGATCGCGCAGATCAAGCCGCTCTCGGCGGCGGAGCGCCGGGCGATCGTGCAGTTCCTCGAGACGGGGGTCGATCTCGACGACGTGCTGCAGCGCTCGGTCCGATTGCTCGCCCAGCTCACCCGGCAGGTCGCGGTGATCCAGTACCCGGTGATCAGCTCGGCGCGGGTGCGCCACCTCGAGGTGGTGGCCCTGGCGCCCACGCGGCTGCTGCTCGTGGTGATCCTCGACTCGGGTCGCGTCGAGCAGCGCCTCGTGGAGCTGGGCGGCGCGGCGTCCGACGACGATCTCTCCCGCCTGCGCGAGCTGTTCGGTGCGGCGGTGCACGGCAAGCTCATCCCGGACGCGTCGATGGGCGTCGCGGACCTCGCGCCGCTCGCGCCCCGGGACCTGCGCGACGCGGTGATCCGGGTGTCGACGGTGCTGGTCGAGACCCTGGTCGAGCGCGCCGACGACCGGCTGGTGCTGGGCGGCACCGCCAACCTGACCCGCAACGCCGCCGATTTCGACGCGGTGTCCGGCTCCCTGCGCAGCGTGCTCGAGACGCTGGAGGAGCAGGTCGTGGTGCTCAAGCTGCTCACCGCGCGGCAGCAGCCCGGCACGGTCTCGGTCGCGATCGGGTCGGAGACGCAGGACGAGAATCTGCGCGGCGCGTCGGTGGTCTCCACCGGCTACGGAGCGCCCGGCGCGGTGTTCGGCGGCGTCGGGGTGCTCGGTCCCACCCGGATGGACTACCCGGGCACGATCGCCTCCGTGGCCGCCGTCGCGCGCTACGTCGGCGAGGTGCTCGGTGAGCGCTGACGGCGGTCGGGCGCCCGTCTGACCTGTGCGAATGGTCCGATTCGGCCCGGTGATGGAATCATGGGTTGAGCGCGGTCCGAGCAGGTCCGCTGATTGTCGTCCACGAGTTAGAGGGATTCGCCGCTGTGGCACGTGATTACTACCGCATCCTCGGAGTCGATGCGAAGGCTTCCGACCAGGAGATCAAGCGCGCGTACCGCAAGCTGGCCCGCGAACTGCACCCGGACGTGAACCCGGACGACGCCGCGCAGGAGAAGTTCCGCGACGTCTCCGACGCCTACGAGGTGCTCAGCGACCCGGAGAAGCGCCGCGTCGTCGACATGGGCGGCGATCCGCTCGACAGCTCGCCGGGCGCCGGCGGCTTCGGCGGCGGCGGATTCAGCGGCTTCGGCGGTGGCGGCCTGGGCGATGTCTTCGAGGCCTTCTTCGGCGGTGGCATGGGCGGCGGCGGGCGCGGCCCCCGGGGCCGCGTGCGCGAGGGCAACGACGCGCTGATCCGCATGGAGCTCGACCTCGACGAGTGCGCGAACGGCGTGAGCCGGGAGCTCACCGTCGACACCGCGATCCTGTGCGACAAGTGCCAGGGCTCGGGCACCGAGGGCGACAGCAAGCCCACGACCTGCCCCACCTGCCGCGGCGCGGGTGAAGTGCAGTCGGTGCAGCGCTCCTTCCTCGGCCAGGTCATGACCTCGCGGCCGTGCCCCACCTGCGCGGGCGTCGGCGAGATCATCGAGAACCCCTGCAGCAAGTGCAGCGGTGACGGCCGGGTCCGCACCCGCCGCAACCTCACCGTGAAGATCCCCGCCGGCGTCGGCGACGGCATGCGCGTGCGCCTGGCCGGCCAGGGCGAGGTCGGCCCCGGCGGCGGCCCCGCCGGCGACCTGTACGTCGAGGTCACCGAACGTGAGCACGAGTTCCTCACGCGCGACGGCAGCACGCTGCACGTCACCGCTCGGGTCCCGATGTTCGACGCGGCGTTGGGCGCCGAGGTCTCGGTGCCCACCGTGATCGACGGCGAGCTGACCGTCGAGGTGCCGCCGGGCACCCAGACCGGCGACAGCAAGGTCCTGCGCGGCCACGGCATGCCGCAGGTCAACTCGCAGGTCCGTGGGAACCTCGTCGTCCACTTCGACGTGGCGGTCCCGTCGCGGCTCGACAAGAAGCAGGCCGACAAGCTGCGCGAGCTCAAGGCACTGTTCCCGGGCGAGGGCCCGCACGCGGCGCGCCGCGGTGGCCAGGACCAGGGCGGCGGCATCTTCTCCCGCCTGCGCGACACCTTCGCCGGACGGTAGCCGCCCGTGGCGGCCACCGTCTTCCTCGCAGACCGGCTCCCGGCCGAGGGGCAGGAGCACCTGCTGGACGGTGACGAGGGCCGGCACGCCGCGGCGGTGCGGCGCATCCGGGTGGGTGAGGAACTCGTCCTGTCCGACGGTGCCGGGGGCTTCGCCCGGTGCACCGCGACCGTCGTCGGCAAGGCCGACGTGACGGTGCGCTGCTCGCAGACGTGGACGGTGCCACCCGCGTCCCCGCGCGTCGTGCTGGTGCAGGCGCTGCCCAAGTCCGACCGCTCCGAGCTCGCCGTCGAGTTGGCCACCGAGGCGGGGATCGACGCGATCATCCCGTGGCAGGCCGCGCGCTGCGTGTCCCGCTGGGACGGCGGTGGGTCCGGTGGGAAGGGCTCGGGCAAGGGCTCGGCGAAGGCCGAGAAGGGGATCGCGCGGTGGCGCGCGGTCGCCCGGTCGGCCGCGAAACAGGCTCGGCGAGCGTACGTTCCGGAGATCCACGACGTCGTGACCACACGAGAACTCGTTCCACTACTCACCAGTATGGATGCGAATGTAGTTGTCCTACATGAGGGTTCGGCGGTCCCGCTGAGCCAGGTTGACTTCTCAGTAACCGGAACCATCGTTATCGTGGTGGGGCCGGAGGGCGGAATCAGCCCCGAGGAACTGGATGCCTTGGTCGGGATGGGCGCGCAGCCCGCGCTCCTCGGCCCGACGGTGCTACGGACTTCCACCGCGGCCGCCGTCGCCCTGGGTGCTCTGGGAGTAATGACCGACAGATGGTCCGGCACGCCGCCGGACTGACGGCCGGATCGGTGGGACGCCGGTGCGGCGGGGTGGCTCAGGAGGGCTCGGACACGATGGCGCGTCGCATCTTCTACGGCAGCGAGGACTCGCAGCACGGCCACTTCTACCCGGGCGATGCGGACAAGCCGCTCATCACGCTGGTGCACGGCGGATTCTGGCGCAGCCTCTACACCATGAAGATGGAGGCGAAGGTCGCCAAGGACTTGAGCGACCGCGGCTACCCGGTGTGGAACGTCGAGTACCGGCGTGTCGGTGAGCCCGGCGTGACCTGGCCGATCCTCAGCCAGGACGTGCTCGCCGCCATCGACTACGGCACCGCGAAGCTCGCGAAGGGCGCCGGGCACATCGTCGCCGCGCACAGCGCCGGCGCCACGCTCGCCGTGTGGGCCGCCGCGCAGCGGCCCGACGACCTGCTCGGCGTCATCTCCCGCGGCGGGGTCCTCGACCTGATCGAGCGCGGCGACGGTGACCAGTCCATGCGGCTGCTCTTCGACCTCGGCCCGAACGCGAACCCGCGGCTGCTCAAGCGCACCTTCGCGGAGGCCAGTCCCGTCGGGCAGATGCCCTTCACGACCCCCGTGCGGGCGCTCCACGGGCGGCTCGACGAGCAGGTCCCCTACCAGCTCTCCGAGTGGTTCCTGCAGAAGGCGCAGGAGAACGGCATGAACGACGTGACGCTGACGATGATCGAGAAGGAAGGTCACGACGACTTCCTCGAGCCGGGTTCGAAGGGGCACGCCGCCACCGTCGCCGCGATCGAGGAGCTCTCCGGCGCGTAACCTGGCCGCTGACGCGTCCATGGCGTCGGAGGGGTGGGGATCGAAGGATGGCGCTGCAACCGGGTGCGGTGTTCGCGGGGTACACGATCGAGCGGATGCTCGGTGCGGGCGGAATGGGCGAGGTCTACGTCGCCCGCCACCCAAGGCTGCCGCGATCGGACGCCCTCAAGGTGCTCCTGCCGCAGTTCGCGGCCGACCCGCAGTTCCGCGCGCGGTTCGAGCGCGAGGCGGATCTCGCCGCAGGCTTGGTGCACCCGGCGATTGTCCGCGTCTACGACCGGGGTGAGTTCGACGGGCACCTGTGGATCGCGATGGAACTGGTCGACGGCGAGGACCTCGCGCACGTGGCCGCCGCAAGCGGGCGCCTGCCTGCCGATCGCGTCGCTGCCGTGGTCAGCGAGGTCGCGGCGGCGCTGGACATGGCGAATGCGACGGGGCTCGTGCACCGCGACGTCAAGCCAGCCAACATCATGCTCAGCGCCAGCGGCCGGGTGCTCCTCGGTGACTTCGGCATCGCCCGGATGGGTGCGGAATCGTCGGACCTGACGGGGACCGGTATCGCCGTCGGCACGCTGAACTACGCCTCGCCGGAACAGCTCCAGGGATTGCAGTTGGACGGCCGCTCCGATCAGTACTCGCTCGGATGCACCGCGTTCCAGCTGCTCACCGGTGCCGCGCCGTACGCGGCGACGAACGCCGCGGTGGTCATGGCCGGGCACCTCGGCCAGCCGCTGCCCTCCGTGCGGACCGCCCGGCCCGGGCTCCCCGCGAGCGTTGACGCGGTGCTCGCCCGCGCGACAGCGAAGTCACCCGGCGAGCGGTACCCGTCGAGTGCTGCCTTCGCCGCCGACCTGACGCAGGCGCTTGCCGGCGCGAACGAACCGGCTCCTCTCCCGGACGGCGCCGGTGCGCCCGGCGCGGCCGACGGTGACCCCACGCTCGTGCGCTCCGCGGTCCCGTCCACCATCGCGCCGGATGCTGCGACCGTCGTCCGCGGCGCGCCGACGCAGGCGCCCCCGGCACAGGTCGAGGCACGCGAGGCGAGCGGCGCTGCCCGGAACCGCCGCCCGCTGCTCATCGGCGGAACAGTCACCCTGGCGGTGGTCCTGGCAATCGTGGGGGTGATCGCCTTCGGCGGGGGAGGTGGCCAGTCGAGCGGTGACGGGTATGACGGTGCCGTGTCGCCGGAGGCCGCGAAGCTCACGCCGCTGCTCGCGAGCCCGCTCATGCCGGCGCTCACCGCCGCGCCCGCCCAGTCGCGGTGGACCTTCCAAGCACCGAATCCCCGGGCCGGCGCGACGTTCGTGGGCGGCGACGACACGCGCGTTCTGGTGACGTACCAGGTATCGCGCGGCGATGAGAAGGTGAACACGCTCGACGTGCTCGACGCAAACACAGGGAAGTCACAGGTGAGCATCCCGGTTCCGGGCGCGAGTGGGGTGTCGAGTTGCGCGCTGACCGGCCAAGTGGCGATGTGTGGGGTTAGCGATCCGAGCGGCCTCATCCGAGTCGATCTCGTGTCTCGCATTGCGACCCGGATCAAGCAACCGATCGACGCGGTCATCGGGTTTCAGCCCGCGGCGTCCAACGGCGTCTTTCTCGCCAAGGACGCCATGAAGGGTTCTGCGGTGCTGCGCCCGGACGGCTCGACTGCATGGACGATTCCGTGGGACGCGTACGCCGTCGCGGGCGGGCCCGCCGCGGGAGTGATCGCGGTGACCATGAAGACCACGTCCGCGGACCCGCTGGTTCCGGCAAAGGAGACCACGACGCTTCGCCGGATCACCGACGGCACCGTGCTGGCGGAACTGCCGGCGACAGGGAGTGCGCGTAGCGGATGGGCCGCCTACCAGGGCGGATTCGCCGTGAAGAGAGATGCGACGATCGAATTCTTCGCGTCGGATGGCACGCGTCGCGGGGCGCTTTCAGGATCTGGAGCTCTCCTGACTCTGGTTCCCACGGTCGATGTGGCGCCGTCGTTGCCGCTCGTAGAACCCAACGGTCAGGCCGACACCGTTGCGGCGGTGAATCCCGACACGGGCACGCTGCTCTGGACGCGTCAGGTGGACAAGGATGTGGTGCGGGCGACGACGAGCCCCGATTACACCGCGTTCGGCCGGCAACTGGTGATCGGCTACCGCAACGGCGGACCGTACTGGGTGGTCGACCTGTATACGGCGGCGAGCGGCCGACTCGGCGACGGGTCGACGAAGATCAAGAGCCTGCTGGGAACCGATGGCACCTGCATCGTCACCACCGGCGATTACGGTTCCGTGGCCGCGCTCAAGCCCAATGGCTACTGCTGGTCGGCGAACTTCCGTACGGCATCGGGGGACGCCGCGGAGCTCAGGGTTCTCGGGGCGGGTGTGTACGTCGGGGACCTGACATCCCCGGCTCTCGTGCGCGGGGTGTGATTGCCGTGAGAATCTCTGAGGCGGCGCCATCGTCCGGGGGACTAAGCTGGACCTAGAACCGCCCCGTCAGGACGGTCACCGTCGAGATAAGGATTGACGCACCGCGTGCCAGAGAGCAACAGTTCCGATATCCGCGCCCAAGCCGTGACCCCGGCGCGGTCCACCATCGAGATCCCCATCGAGCTGACCTTCGGACTCCTCGGCCCCGCGGACGCGAATCTGCGCGCCCTCGAAGGCGTGCTCGGCGCCGACGTCCATGCCCGCGGCAATGTCATCACCCTGGCCGGCACCCCGGCCGATGTCGCGCTCGCCGAGCGCGTCGTCGCCGAGCTGCTCGCGGCGGTCCGCAGCGGCGTCGCGGTGAGCCCGGAGGAGGTGCGCCGTTCCGTCGCGATGATGACCGACGGTTCCGGCGAGTCGCCCGCCGAGGTGCTCACGCTCGACATCATCTCGCGCCGCGGTAAGACGGTCCGCCCGAAGACGGTCAACCAGAAGAAGTACGTCGACGCGATCGACGAGCACACCATCGTCTTCGGCGTCGGCCCCGCCGGCACCGGCAAGACCTACCTGGCGATGGCGAAGGCCGTGCAGGCGCTGCAGACCAAGCAGGTCAGCCGCATCATCCTGACTCGTCCGGCGGTGGAGGCGGGGGAGCGGCTGGGCTTCCTGCCCGGCACGCTCAACGACAAGATCGATCCCTACCTGCGGCCGCTGTACGACGCGTTGCACGACATGATGGACCCCGAGGCGATCCCGAAGCTCATGGAGGCCGGGGTCATCGAGGTGGCGCCGCTGGCCTTCATGCGCGGCCGGTCGCTCAACGACGCCTTCATCATCCTCGACGAGGCGCAGAACACCACCGCCGAGCAGATGAAGATGTTCCTCACCCGCCTCGGTTTCGGCTCCAAGATCGTGGTCACCGGCGACGCCTCCCAGGTGGACCTGCCGGGCGGAGCGACCAGCGGGATGCGGGCCGCGGTGGACATCCTGCGCGGCATCGACGACATCCACATCGCCGAGCTCACCAGCGCCGACGTGGTGCGGCACCGGCTGGTCGCCGAGATCGTGGACGCCTACGCGCAGTTCGAGGCGCAACTGGCGGAGACCAAGCGGCCGCAGCTGGGCGGCGCACGACGGATCCCGGGGCGCCGATGAGCATCGAATTCGCCAACGAGTCCGGTTTCGACGTCGATGAGGCGGAGGTCGTGGCCGTGGCCGCGTTCGCCATCGCAGCTATGGACGTGCACCCGGGCGCCGAGCTGAACATGCTCGCCGTCGACCTGGACACCATGGCCGACCTGCACGTCAAGTGGATGGACCTGCCCGGCCCCACTGACGTGATGAGCTTTCCCATGGACGAGCTCACCCCGGGCGGGCGGCCGGACATGGTGGACGCGGGTCCCGCGACCCTCGGCGACATCGTGCTGTGCCCGCAGTTCGCCGCAGAGCAGGCAGAGGCCGCCGGACATTCGACGGGCCACGAGCTCAACGTGCTCACCGTGCACGGCGTGCTGCACCTCCTCGGCTTCGATCACGCCGAGCCGGAGGAGGAGCGGGAGATGTTCGCGCTCCAGGACGGCATCCTCGCCGACTACTACGCGCACCAGCGCGAGCGGGACCGCCTGGCCCGGCAGTCCGCGCGCGACGACAAGCTGCTGGGCCGCACGGGCTTCCTGGGGCGGCGGGACTGACGCGTGTTCTCGTCGATCCTGCTGATCGTCGGCGTCGTCGTGCTCGTCCTGCTGGGCGGCCTGTTCGCGGCGCTCGACTCGGCGCTGCTCACGGTGTCCCCTGCCCGGGTGGAGGACCTCGTCGAGGACGGCCGCCCCGGTGCGCGGCGCTTGCAGCGTGTGCTCGCCAACCGTCCGATGTACGTCAACCTCGTGGTGCTGCTGCGCACGGCGTGCGAGGTGCTCGCCACGGTGCTGGTCTTCCTCGTCCTCGATCGCTACCTCACGGTGGTGTGGACCGCGGTGCTCACGGGAACGCTGATGACGGTGATCAGCTACGTCCTGATCGGCGTCGGGCCGCGCACCCTCGGCCGGCAGCACGCGTACACGCTGGGCTGCACCGCGGCCGTCGTGCTGCAGGCGATCGCGATCCTCATGGGCCCGATCACCCGGCTGCTCATCCTCCTCGGTAACGCCATCACGCCGGGTCGCGGCTACCGCAACGGCCCGTTCGCGACGGAGGTCGAACTGCGCGAGCTCGTGGACCTCGCGCAACAGCGCGGCGTGGTCGCCGAGGACGAGGGCAAGATGATCCAGTCCGTCTTCGAGCTCGGGGACACCGCTGCGCGCGAGGTCATGGTCCCGCGCCCCGAGATCGTGTGGATCGAGGCGGACAAGTCCGTCTCGCAGGCCACGCGGCTCGCGGTGCGCTCGGGGCACTCGCGCATCCCCGTCATCGGGGAGAACGTCGACGACGTGCGGGGCGTGGTCTACCTGAAGGATCTCGTCGCCCTCCCCGACGGTGCCGACCGGCACGCCATCGAGGTCGGCCGGATGGCCCGGCCGGCGGTCTTCGTGCCGGACTCCAAGCCCGTCGATGCGCTGCTCCGCGAGATGCAGCACACGAACAATCACATGGCCGTGCTGGTCAACGAGTACGGCTCGATCGCGGGCCTCGTCACGATCGAGGACGTGCTCGAGGAGATCGTCGGCGAGATCACCGACGAGTACGACGCCGGCGAGATCGCTCCCGTCGAAGAGCTCGGCGACGGGCTCTTCCGGGTGTCCGCGCGCCTCGATCTCGAGACCCTGGGGGAGCTGTTCGACGAGGACATCGAGGAGGACGAGGTCGACACCGTCGGCGGCCTGCTCGGCCTCGCACTGGGGCGGGTGCCTCTGCCGGGCTCCGAGGCCCGCGCGCACGGACTGCTCCTGGAGGCCGAGGGGACCACGAACCGCCGCGGCCGGCTGCGGATCACCACGGTGCTCGTGCGCCGCGTACCACCCGAGCCGGAGTCGTCCGACGACGGCGCCGCCGGCGACGAGAAGGAATCCGCATGATGGACGTCTCCGACGAGGACCGCAAGCTGGTGACCCTGGCACGCGGCGCGATGGGCCGGGCCGGGGCCGCGCACGGCGCGGCGGTCCGGGATCTCGACGGCCGCACGTACGCCGGGGCGCCCGTCGCCCTGCGGTCCCTGGCGCTGACGGGGTTGCAGGTCGCGGTCGCGACCGCGCTGAGCTCCGGGGCGGAGGGCTTCGAGGCTGCTGTGCTGGTGGGAGCCCAGGGGCCCGACGACCCGGGGGCCGATGCGCTGCACGAGGTGTCGCCGGCGGCGCCGATTCTGTTGTTCGACGAGCGCGGGGAGGCCCGACGGTGACCGAGGAGATCCAGATGGACGGCGACGGAGACGAGGACTTCCGGTCCGGGTTCGTGTGTTTCGTGGGGCGGCCCAATACGGGCAAGTCCACGCTGACCAACGCCCTGGTCGGGACCAAGGTGGCCATCACGAGTTCGCGGCCGCAGACGACCCGCTCGACGATCCGTGGCATCGTCAACCGGCCCGACTGCCAGCTGGTGCTGGTGGACACGCCCGGCCTGCACCGCCCGCGGACCCTGCTGGGGCAGCGGCTCAACGACCTGGTGCGCGACACCTACTCCGAGGTCGATCTCATCTGCTTGACCATTCCGGTGGACGAGAAGATCGGCCCCGGCGACAAGTACATCCTCGATCAGGTGCGGCACATGGCACCGCGCACGCAGCTGATGGGCGTGGTCACCAAGATCGACAAAGTGGGCCGGGACCGGGTCGCCGAGCAGTTGCTGGCCGTCTCCGCGTTCCTGGGCGAGGGCTGCGACGTGATCCCGGTGTCGGCGACGTCGGGGGAGCAGGTCGAGGAGCTGGTCCAGCTGGTCGCCTCGAAGATGAAGCCGGGGCCCGCCTTCTACCCGGACGGCGAGGTCACCGACACCGACGACGACACCATGATGGCCGAGCTGATCCGCGAGGCGGCGCTCGAGGGCGTGCGTGACGAGCTTCCGCACTCGCTGGCCGTGGTCATCGAGGAGGTGGTCGAGCGGGAGAAGACCCCGGCGCAGGAGAAGTCCGGCAAGCCCGCTCTGCTCGAGGTGCACGCGCTGCTGTACGTGGAGCGGTCCTCGCAGAAGGCGATCATCATCGGCAAGGGCGGCTCGCGCCTGAAGTCGGTGGGTACCGCCGCGCGTGAGGAGATCGAGAAGCTCCTGGGCCGCAAGGTGTACCTGTCGCTGCACGTGAAGATCGCCAAGGACTGGCAGCGCGACCCGAAGCAGCTGGGGCGTCTGGGCTTCTAGGGTTCAGCGGCCGAGCATCCGCTGCCACCAGCTGGGCTTCATGTGGCGGTACTTCTCGATGTCCGGCAGGGGGCCGGGGTCGTCGGTCCTACCTTCGACGAAGTCGATCATCTGCTGGGGAACCGGATCCTTGAACCCGCGCATGCCGCTCACCACGACCCGGAGCATCGCCCGCCGAACGTCGATCGGTGTCGTGGTCTCTACCGCTTCGCTCATCTCTGACCCCCTGACCGGTTTGCATCTTGAGTATCCCTGCGATATCGCGTGAATGCCAGCCTGATCGCAACTCGTCGTTCCGTGGTCGTGACCAGTGGCGAGTCGATGAGATCGTCCACGAGCGCCCACCCGTCCCGTTGGTGATCGACGTTGTCGGAGTAGGTGGCTTCCAGTGCCCATTGGCACCGTGTCCACCACTCCTTGCGATTGTCCGCCAGCCGCTTCTGGCCGATCGTCACGATCGCGATGATGGCGGCTGCGGTACCGACGATGATCGTGGCCCATCCCGGTGTCATGACCTCTCCCCCCGAAGAAATCGAATCTGATCTCATCGTGCGCCGCCCCACCGACAAGTTCGGCGGCGCGGCGTGGGGGTGCGTGTCGGCGCGGGGTGGGATGATGTTCCTCATGAGGTCGTACCGGGACAGCGCTGTGGTGCTGCGGCAGCACAAGCTGGGGGAGGCCGACTACATCCTCACGCTGCTGACCCGGGAGAACGGCCTGGTCCGCGCGGTCGCGAAGGGGGTGCGCCGGCCGCGGTCGCGGTTCGGTGCCCGGCTGGAGCTGTTCGCCCATGTCGACCTGCAGCTGCATCCCGGCCGCAGCCTGGACGTGGTGACGCAGGTGCACTCCATCGCCGCCTACTCGGGCGATCTGGCGGGCGACTACGGCCGGTACACCACCGCCTGCACGGTGATCGAGACCGCGGAGCGGCTCGCGGGCGAGGAGCGGGCCCCCGCGCCGGAGCTGCACCGGCTCACCGTCGGGGCCCTGCGGGCGATCGCGGCGGGCGTGCGCGACCGCGACCTCGTGCTGATCTCGTTCCTGCTGCGCGCCATGGATTCGGCGGGCTGGGCGCCCGCTCTCACGCTGTGCGCCCGCTGCGGCGACGAGGGGCCGCACCGCGCCTTCCACGTGGCCGCGGGCGGCGCGGTCTGCGTGCACTGCCGCCCGTCGGGGTCGGCGGTGCCGGGGCAGGGCGTGCTGGACCTGATGGCCGCGCTGGCCCGGGCCGATTTCGACTTCGCCGAGACGATGGGCGACCGGGTGCGCAGGCAGGGCGCGGGCCTGGCCGCCGCGCACCTACAGTGGCACGTGGGACGGCAGCTGCGATCGCTGCCGATGATCGAGCGGCACGCGCCGCACAGTCCGGCCCTCGCGGCCGGTGAGAGGGAGGTCGACGGTGCCGGGACTGCGGCGGGGTAGGTCGAAGACACCACCGGCACCGGTCACCGTCAGGCCACCGGACCCGCACCCCTCCGGCGCGACGCCCCCGGAGATCCCCGCGGAGCTGGTCCCGAACCACGTCGCCCTCGTGATGGACGGCAACGGCCGCTGGGCCAAGGAACGCGGAATGGCCCGCACCGAGGGCCACAAGCGCGGCGAGGCCGTGCTCATGGACACCGTGTGCGGGTGCATCGAGATCGGCGTGAAGCAGCTGTCGGCGTACGCGTTCTCGACGGAGAACTGGTCGCGCAGCCCTGAGGAGGTGCGCTTCCTCATGGGCTTCAACCGCGATGTGATCCGGCGCCGCCGCGACGAGATGCACGAGATGGGCGTCCGGGTGAAGTGGGCCGGTCGTCGTCCCCGCCTGTGGGCCAGCGTGATCAAGGAACTCGAGGTCGCCGAAGAGCTCACGAAGCACAACACCGTCATGACCCTGACGATGTGCGTCAACTACGGTGGCCGGGCCGAGATCGTCGACGCCGCACGGGAGATCGCGCGTCGGGCCGCGGCGGGGGAGATCAACCCCGACCGGATCACCGAGCAGTCCTTCCAGCAGTACCTGTACCAGCCCGACATGCCGGACGTGGACCTTTTCCTCCGCCCGTCCGGCGAGAAGCGGAGCTCGAACTTCCTGTTGTGGGAGAGCGCCTACGCCGAGTACGTCTATCAGGACACGCTGTTCCCGGACTTCGACCGACGCAACCTCTGGGCCGCATGCCTCGAGTACGCCCAGCGCGACCGCCGGTTCGGGGGAGCGCAGTGACGGCACAGGATCCCCGGCTCGATGCGCTGCGCTCGCGCCTCGAGTCCGCGCTGGCCGACGGGGTCGCGCTCCGGCGCGACGAGAGTCAGGCGGTGCTCATCGATTTCGGAGACACGCCCGCCTCGGTCCAGGTGTTCGAACTCGCCCGCGACGTGGACGTGTACTCGCTGACCCAGGTCGTGGCCTGGGACCTCCCGCTCAGCGAGGACCTGCGCGCCGACGTCCGTTCCGTCGCGGAGACGGTGCAGTTCGGATCGCTGCGGCTCATGGAGCGGGAGGTCTCCGCCGATCTGGTGCTGCACTACTCGTTCCCGGCGGGCACGCTCGCGGGGAGCGCGCTGCGCGAGTTCGTGCTGTTCGTCCTGGCGCAGGGCGTCGACGCGCGCCGCCGCCTCGTCGCGTGAATGTGCGGTCATTCGTACTCATGATCATGAGTACGAATGACCGCACATTCCGCCGATCTGATCAGGGGCGGAGCAGGACCTTGCCCACGCGGCCCGGACGACCGCTCGCGGTTGCCGCAGCGGAGATCTCGTCCAGCGGGTACACCCCGTCGACCGGGAGCGCGAGCGTGCCCGCGGCGACGCCCTGGACGACCTCGCCCATCAGCTCGGCACGCTTCGCGGGATCCATCTCCTGGCTCACGGTGCGGCCCCAGAAACCCTTGACGACGATCTCCTTGAAGATCGCGACGTTGACCGGGATCTCCAACATCGCGCCCTCGCCGGGGTTGGTGGCACTCATCGCGCCGAACGAGACGAGTGTGCCGCGCTGACCGAGGAGGAGGGCGAGCTGGGTGCTCGCCGCGCCGCCGATCGAGTCGACGGCGGCCGCGTAGCCGGCCTCGCCCGCGAGCTCTTTGGCGCGTGCGCGCCAGCCCTCGGTATCGCTGGCGATCACGTTCGTCACGCCGAAGGTCGCGAGCTCGTCGACGGCGGCGGACCGTCGGACCAGGCCCGTGACGTTGATCCCGCGGGCGGTGGCGAGCTGCGCGAGCAGGCGCCCGACCATGCCGTTCGCGGTGTTCTGCACGATCCACTGCCCGGGCTGGACGTTCAGGTAGTCCAGCAGGCTGATCGCGCTGAAGGGCATCGAGAACAACTGCGCGGCGGCCTCGTCCGGGATCGTGTCGGGGACGGGCAGCAAGCCCGCGGCCCCGGCGACGAAGTACTCCGCCCAGGTGCCGAACGCCGAACCGGTGGCGACGCGCTGGCCGACGGTGAATCCCTCGACCCCCTCGCCGAGGGCGTCGATGACGCCGACGGCCTCGGAGCCTGCGGCGGCGGGCATCGTGGGCTTGTAGCCGTAGTCGCCCTTCACGGTCCAGAGATCGTGATTGTGGATGGGGGAGAGCAGGGTTCGGACCCGGACCTGGCCGGGGCGGGGTTCCGGGAGCGGGACGTCACGGACGGACAGGACGCTCGCGGGGTCGCCGAACTCGTCCTGGATCAGTGCGCGCATGGGTGATGTCTCCTTCGTAGGGTGGTGAAGCGATTCAGTCGTCGGCCACGGTCACGGTGACATCGACGTTGCCGCGCACCGCGTTCGAGTACGGGCAGACCTGGTGGGCGGCATCCGCGAGCGCCTGGGCGGCGTCGTGCTCGACCTCGGGGATGACCACCTCGAGGGCCACGGTCAGGCCGAACCCGCCGGATCCGTTGGGGCCGATGCCGACTCGGGCACCCACGCTCGAGTCGCCGAGGTCGACCTTCTGCGCCCGGGCGACCATCTGCAGGGCCGAATGGAAGCACGCGGCGTAGCCGGCCGCGAAGAGCTGCTCCGGGTTCGAGCCCTGGCCGGAGCCGCCCATCTCCTGAGGGATGGCCAGCTGTAGGTCGACCCGCCCGTCGTCGGTGCGGGTGCGGCCGTCGCGGCCGGCCCCGGTGGCGATGGCCTCGGCGGTGTACACGGCGTCCATTGTCGTTCTCCTCTTCGTCGGGTCTGGGTCTATCGGGTGTGAGCGTCGCTGAAGCGGGTGGCGAGATCGCGGAGCCGGACGGCGTCCTCGACGGGGAAGTCGAAGCCCTCGTACACGCGCCTCCGGGCGGCCGCGACCGGGGGTTGCAGGGCGCGGCCGGCGTCGGTGACGTGAACCGTCACCAGTCGTTCGTCGGACCGATCGCGGCGGCGCTCCACGTAGCCCATCCCCTCGAGACGCTTGAGGAGGGGGGAGAGCGTGCCGCTGTCGAGCTGCAGGCGCTCGCCGAGCGCCCGTACTGTGACCGCGTCCCGCTCCCACAGGGCGAGCAGGGTCACGTACTGGGTGTACGTCAGCCCGAGAGCCGTGAGCTCCTCGCGGTACGCGTTGGAGGCCACCTTCGCCGCTGAGTACAGGGCGAAGCACAGCTGCGAGTCGAGTGTCTGGTCCGCATCCACCCAAGAATGATTGCACACAATTCAATTGGATGCAATCAAAAATTCCGCCGTATCGACAAATCTCTCCAGGCTGTCTACCTGCAGGTTTACATCTATACGAAAGATGTCCATGGATCACTTGACAAATGAGGCTCAAGTGTCAAATACTCGTGCCAGAGCGTATGACATCAGTCACAGCCCCACCCGGGGCGACAAGGATAAGGAGGGCACCATGAAGGGCCTGGCTTATATCGACGCGGACGGCAACCCCGCCGTCTGGACCGACCACAAGAAGCGCCTGTGGCTGTGGGGCCTGTTCGTTCCCACCGCCCTGTTCTTCGCGGTCGGGCTCATGATGCTGCTGGGTATCGGCAGCACCCCGCTGATGTACCTCGCGCCGGTGCTCTGGTGGATCGGCCCCATCCTCCTGTACGTGATCCTCCCGATCGTCGACATCAAGGCCGGAGACGACGGCGAGAACCCGCCGGAGGAGGTGATGGAGGCGCTGGAGAACTCCACGTACTACAAGTGGCTCACCTACATCTTCCTGCCCTTCCAGCTGCTGTCGCTGGTGGCGATGTGCTACTTCATCACCGCTGACAATCTGACCTGGCTCGGCGGCGTCTACGCCGATGGCGGCGGGCTCGGCCTGATCAGCCAGATCGGCGTCACTCTCAGCCTCGGCGTCGTCGCCGGCATCGCGATCAACACGGGCCACGAACTCGGCCACAAGAAGCCCGAGAACGAGCGATGGATCGCCAAACTCACCCTCGCGCCGGCCATGTACGGCCACTTCTTCATCGAGCACAACCGCGGCCACCACGTGCGTGTCGCCACCCCGGAGGATCCCGCGTCCGGCCGCTTCGGCGAGACCTTCTGGGAGTTCCTGCCGCGCAGCGTGTGGGGCAGCCTGAAGTCCTCGTGGGAGCTGGAGAAGACCCGTCTCCAGCGGCTCGGCAAGAGCCCCTGGACGCTCAAGAACGACGTGCTCAACGCCTGGATCATGACCGTCGTCCTGTTCGGCGCCCTGGTCGCCGGCTTCGGCTGGTACGTGCTGCCCTTCCTGATCCTCCAGGGCGTGTACGGGTTCAGTCTGCTGGAGTCGGTGAACTACCTCGAGCACTACGGCCTGCTGCGCCAGAAGCTGGCCTCCGGCCGCTACGAGCGCTGCGCCCCGAAGCACTCCTGGAACTCCGACCGCATCATCACCAATGTCTTCCTGTACCACCTGCAGCGCCACAGCGACCACCACGCGAACCCCACGCGCCGCTACCAGACGCTCCGGTCGTTCGAGGAGGCTCCGTCGTTGCCCCAGGGCTACGCCACGCTGATCGGCCTGACCTACTTCCCGCCGCTGTGGCGCCGGCTGATGGACCACCGCGTCCTCGACCACTACGACGGTGACATCACCAAGGTCAACATCCACCCCCGTGTCCGCGACAAGGTGCTGGCGAAGTACGGCGCCACGACGACCGGAGAGCAGGCCGCAGCATGAGCTCCTTCCAGTGCCCCGTCTGCGACTACGTGTACGACGAAGCGGCGGGCGCGCCCCGCGAGGGCTGGCCGGCCGGTACCGCGTGGGACACCATCCCCGACGACTGGAACTGCCCCGACTGCGGGGTCCGCGACAAGATCGACTTCGAGCCGGTCTGACCCGGCCGCAACCGCAACACCGAAACAGCAAGAACACGAGAGGAATCCATCATGAGTGACGCACCCTTCAAGCTGTTCCGCTGCCTCCAGTGCGGATTCGAGTACGACGAGGCCGAGGGCTGGCCCGAGGACGGCATCGAGCCCGGCACCCGCTGGGACGACATCCCCGACGACTGGTCCTGCCCCGACTGCGGCGCCGCCAAGGCCGACTTCGAGATGGTCGAGGTGTCGCGAGCATGAGCACCGACAGTGTGGTGATCGTCGGCACGGGCGTCGCAGGCGCCACCGCGGCCCTGGCGCTGCGGACCGGCGGATACGACGGGGACGTGACCCTCATCGGGCGCGATCCACACCTTCCGTACCGGCGGCCCACGCTGTCGAAGGACGTACTGCTCGCGGGCATGCCGGTCGAGAAGGCCCTCATCAAGCCCGCCGAGCACTGGTCGGACATCGGCGTCACGGTCCGCACGGGAGTCACCGTGACCGGCGGCGAGACCGGCCCGCGCACCCTGGAGCTGTCCGACGGTTCCGCCCTCACCTACGGCTCGCTGGTGCTGGCCACCGGCGGCGCGGCCCGGCACCTGCCGGGCCTGCCGCCCGGGCCCCGCGTCCGGTACCTCCGCGACTTCGCCGACGCGGTGGGCCTGCGCGACGAACTGGGCCGGGCCGGAAGCGTGATCGTGCTCGGTGCCGGTCTGATCGGCTCCGAGGTGGCATCCGCCGCCGCGAAGCTGGGCGCCTCGGTCGCCGTCATCGAACCCGCGCCACTGCCCCTGGTCCGCGTCGTGCCCCCGTCGATCGGGGAGCGGCTCGCCGCTCTGCAGCGCGACGCCGGGATCGACCTGCTGCTCGGCGTCCGGCCGGGTGAGATCACCGTCGAGACCGACCAGGTAGCGGTTGCGCTGCCCCACGGTGCCGCGCTGGTCGCGGACGTGCTCGTCGTCGCGGTGGGCTCCGCCGCCGACACCGGGCTCGCCGAGCGGCTGGCACTGCGGGTGGACGACGGTATCCTGGTGGACGAGCGGTACCGCACATCCGCCGACGGCGTGTACGCCATCGGCGACTGCGCACGGGTGCCCCATCCGCTGGAGGGTGGCACCTACCGGGCTGAGAACTGGTCGGCGGCACAGGACCAGGGCACGGCCGTCGCGCAGGTGCTCCTCGGCGAGTCGCCGGCGCCCACGGTCCCGTGGGGCTGGTCGGCCCAGTTCGGTGCGGTGCTGCAGTTCGCGGGATGGCCCGCGGCGGAGGACGCGCTGGAGGTGGACGGTTCGATGGACACGAGTTCCAGTGATGCCTTCTTCGCCCGCTGCAACCGCGGCGGATCGTTCGTCGGCGCCATCGCGATGGGCCGGCCGAAGGAACTCCGCGCGGCGCGCGGGGAGCTCGCCGAGCAGATCGCGGCGGCGGTCGTGCGATGACCGTCCTCGCCGGGCGTGACGCCGATGCCGCCCCCAAGCAGTCCGTGCGGGATCAGGCCCTCGATGCCGTGAGCGGGTTCCTGCGCGGCCACGAGTGGTCGGCGGTCACCATGGCGGCCGTCGCCCGGGAGGCCGGCGTCAGCAGGCAGACGCTCTACAACGAGTTCGGCTCCCGCAAGGGGATGGCCGTGGCCTACGTGACGCGGTTCGTCGACGGACTGCTCGCCTTCGTGCAGGAGCGGATCGACGCGAATCCCGGCCGGATCGACGCTGCCGTCGAGGACGCGATGCGCGGGGTGTTCCAGATCGGTATAGGCGACCCGGTGGTGCTCAACATCGTGGGCCCGAACCCGCACCGCGACCTCATGGGCATCGTGACGATCGACGGTACGCCGATCATGCAGCGGGCCACCGAGGGGCTCGCGGAGATCCTGGCGATGAGCTGGGCACAGGTCCGGCGGTCCGAGGCCCAGGTCGCGGCAGCCGTGCTGGTGCGTCTCGCCTTCAGTCACCTGACGATGCCGATCGAGGGGCCGGACGAGGCCGCGCGCGAGGTCTCGGTCGTGCTGTCGCCGTACCTCACCCAGGCCGTCCGGGCCTGACGACCGCGGCGTCCCGTCGGGCTGCCGGGGCGCTCACGCCGAGCAGTCGGCGCACCGCCCGAAGATCTCCAGCGTGTGCGTGACCTCCGTGAAGCCGTGGGCGGCGGCGGTCCGGGCGGACCAGGCCTCCACGGACCGGTCGGTGACCTCGACGGTGCGCCCGCACTCCCGGCACACCAGGTGGTGATGGTGCTCGTCGGAGCACAGCCGGAAGAGGGCCTCGCCGCTGTCGGTGCGCAGGGTGTCGACGGCGCCGGCGTCGGCCATCGCCTGCAGATTCCGGTACACCGTGGTCAGGCCGATCGACTCCCCGTCGGTGCGCAGCTGCTCGTGCAGCTCCTGCGCCGACTTGAACTCCGACACCGACTGCAGCGCGTGGGTGATGGCGCCGCGCTGCTTCGTCGCGCGGATGCCCGTGCCCCGTGACGCAGCGCCGCTCGCGGTCGCCGGCCCTTCCGCACTGGTCGCGCGCCCACCTGTGCCCTTCGCTGCGCGCGTCGCCTCGGTCACGCGCCCGCCCGTTCGGTGGCGTGGGCCACGGCGTCGACCACGATGTGCGCGAGGTGGTCGTCGACGAGGCGGTAGATGATCTCCCGGCCGTTGCGCTCGCCGCGGACGACGCCCGCGGACTTGAGCACCCGCAGATGCTGGCTGACCAGCGGCTGGGTCACGCCGAGCGCGTCCACCAGTTGGTGCACGCAGAGTTCGGAGTGCATCAGCTCGAGCACGATCGAGATCCGGACCGGCGCGGCGAGGGCGCGCAGCAGGTCGCCGGTGGCGATGAGCACCTCGGGATCGGGCTGCGTGTCCGGCGCGGACTCGGGATCGACGGGGCACTCGGCGACGATGTCGATGTCGGTGGGAATGGGACTACCTCCTGTTATCAACAATCATTTTCATATGCGGCATCGACTACGTCAAGCGCGCCGGTGGAGACGTCCCATCGCGCCGCCGGCGGGGCGGCGAACGGTAGAGTCGATCCGTACGTCTTACCTATCCACAACCTTCTCGGAGATGAAGCGCGCCGTGGCCAAAGCAACCAAAGTCGATACCGTCGCCAACCTGTGCAAGCGCAGGGGGCTGGTCTTCCAGTCGGGTGAGATCTACGGCGGCACGAAGTCGGCCTGGGACTACGGGCCGCTGGGTGTGGAGCTCAAGGAGAACATCAAGAAGCAGTGGTGGCGCAACATGGTCACCTCGCGCGACGACGTGGTGGGCCTCGACAGCGCGATCATCCTGCCCCGCCAGGTCTGGGTCGCATCGGGCCACGTCTCCGTCTTCAACGATCCGCTGGTGGAGTGCCTGAACTGCCACAAGCGGCACCGTCAGGACCACCTGCAGGAGGCCTACGCCGAGAAGCGCGCCGCCAAGGGCGACGAGGTGAACCCCGACGACGTGCCGATGTCGGAGATCGTCTGCCCGGACTGCGGCACCAAGGGGCAGTGGACCGAGCCCCGCGACTTCAACATGATGCTCAAGACCTACCTCGGCCCGATCGAGTCCGAGGAGGGCCTGCACTACCTCCGCCCGGAGACCGCGCAGGGCATCTTCGTGAACTTCAAGAACGTGATGACCACGGCGCGTAAGAAGCCGCCGTTCGGCATCGGCCAGATCGGCAAGAGCTTCCGCAACGAGATCACGCCCGGCAACTTCATCTTCCGGACGCGCGAGTTCGAGCAGATGGAGATGGAGTTCTTCGTCAAGCCCGGCGACGACGACCAGTGGCACCAGTACTGGATCGACTACCGGCTCAAGTGGTACACGGACCTGGGTATCAACCCGGAGAACCTGCGCCTGTTCACGCACCCGCAGGAGAAGCTGAGCCACTACAGCAAGGGCACCGTCGACATCGAGTACCGCTTCGAGTTCGCGGGCAGCGAGTTCGGCGAGCTCGAGGGCATCGCCAACCGCACCGATTTCGACTTGGGCACCCATTCGGAGCACTCGGGTGAGTCGCTGGAGTTCTTCGATCAGCAGACCGGCGAGCGGTACACACCGTACGTGATCGAGCCCGCGGCCGGCCTCACCCGCTCGCTGATGGCCTTCCTCGTCGACGCGTACACCGAGGAGGAGGTGCCGAAGGCGAACGGCGGCACCGACACCCGCGTCGTGCTCAAGCTGGACCGTCGCCTCGCGCCGGTGAAGGCAGCGGTGCTGCCGCTCTCCCGCGACGAGAAGCTCTCGCCGAAGGCGCGCGAGCTGGCCGCGCAGCTGCGCCAGTACTGGAACGTGGAGTTCGACGATGCCCAGGGCATCGGCAAGCGCTACCGCCGCCAGGACGAGATCGGGACGCCGTTCTGCATCACCGTCGACTTCGACACCCTCGAGGACGACGCCGTGACCGTGCGCGAGCGCGACACGATGGAACAGGAGCGGGTGCCGCTCTCGGAGATCCAGCAGTATCTGGCCGCGCGCCTGGCCGGCTGCTGATCAGGCGCCGACGCCGCCGCCCGTCCCGCAGCTCGCGGGGCGGGCGGCGACGTTTCTAGCTGCAGGTGATCTCGACGCGGAACTTCTTGGTGCTCAGGTTCGCCGCGCGGGCCTCGCCCGTGATCGTGTAACGGTTGCCGGCCTTCGACGCCTTCGCCGAGCCGACCTGCCCCACAGGGGTGTTCAGCACCGTCATCACGTTGCCGCCGGTGGCGATGAACAGACTCGACACGGTAGGCGGATTGCCCTCGGTGAGCATGGCGCCGATGCCCCGCGCCGTCTGCGCGCTGCCGGATCCGATGGTGATCGACTCGCCGTTGCGGGTGCACCCCGCATTGACGAATTCGGCTGCGCTCTCGGTCTTGCCGTCGATCTCGACCACGGTGCTGGAGTCGGTGTTGGGGGAGGTGCAGGCCGCGAGGGCGACCAGGACGCCGCCCGCGAGGACGACTGGCGCGATTTTCATAGACACACCGTACCGGCCGGATAGCGGTGCGCCGTGGGATACTCGATGGCATGACGAACGGTAAGGTGGTCCACTTCGACACGCAGCGCGGCTTCGGCTTCCTCGCGCCCGATGCGGGCGGCGAGGACGTCTTCCTCCACGTGAACGACATCGACTTCGACGAGTCGGCCCTGCGGCCCGGCACCGCGGTGACCTTCGACGTCGAGAAGGGCGACAAGGGGCTCAAGGCCGTGAACGTGGCGGTCGTGGGCGGCGCGCCCGCGGCATCGTCGGCGCCCCGGCGGGACAACCGTGACCAGCGCGACAACCGGGGCGACCGAGGCGATCGGCGTGAGCACGCGCCCCGTCGGGACTCCGCACCGCGCGCCGCCGCCGGCGCGCTCGACATGCAGTCCTTCGTCGACGAGCTGACCGAGCTGCTGCTCGACTCCTCGGACGATCTCACCGCCGGCCAGATCATCGAGATCCGCCAGCGGATCGCGGACTTCGCCTTCTCGCGCGGTTGGGTCACCGAGTAGGTGCCGCTGCTGCCCGGTCCGGCGGCCTACCAGCCGGCCGATGTCGAGAGGCTCGTCGCCGAGCGGCCCAAAACGGCTGGCCTCGAGGCGGATCCGGAACCGACGCTGTTCTCCGGTCCGCAGTGGGAGGCGCTGCGCTGGGAGGGGCACAGCTCCGCCTTCGCCCGCGACCGCGCGCGCGTGCTGCACAGCGCCGCCCTCCGTCGCCTCGCGGACAAGACGCAGGTCGTGGGACCGCGCGAGGGTGACACGCCACGCACCCGCCTGACCCACTCGCTCGAGGTGAGCCAGATCGGCCGCGGCATCGCGCTGGGCATCGGTTGCGACCCGGACCTCGTCGACCTCGCCGGCCTCGCGCACGACATCGGCCACCCGCCCTACGGCCACAACGGCGAGCGCGCGCTCGACGAGGTGGCCCGGCACATCGGCGGCTTCGAGGGCAACGCCCAGAACCTGCGCATCCTCACCCGGCTCGAGCCCAAGGTTCTCGACGCCGAGGGACGGTCCGTGGGCCTCAACCTCACGCGTGCCGCCCTCGACGCGGCCACGAAGTACCCGTGGTTGCGGCGCGAGCCCGGCGGCAAGTTCGGCGTGTACGACGACGACGCGCACGTCCTCGACTGGATGCGCGGCGGCGAGAACGGGCCGCACGGGACCCGTCAGAGCCTCGAATCGCAGGTCATGGACTGGTCCGACGATGTCGCGTACTCGGTGCACGACGTGGAGGACGGTGTGCTGTCGGGCCGGTTGGACCTGCGCGCGCTGTCCTCGCGCGAGGAGGTGCGCAGCCTGTCCGGCTTCGGCGCCGACAGCTTCCGCGGCGCCGAGGCCGCCGAACTCGAGGAGGCCGGCGCCCGCCTCGCCTCCTTCGAGGTCGTCGCCGCGGCCGCGCAGTACGACGGTGGCCTCGCCTCGTCCGTCGCCCTCAAGCGGATGACGAGCGAGCTGGTGGGCCGGTTCGCGTCGGCCGCGATCGACGCGACCCGCGCCGCTACCGGCAACGAGCCCGTGTGCCGCTACGAGGCCGATGTCGCGGTGCCGTCGTCGGTGCGCGCCGAGGTGATCCTGCTGAAAACCATGGCGCTGCAGTACATCTACTCGAATCAGCTGCACCTGGCGGTGCAGCAGGGGCAGCGGGACCGGATCCTTCGCGTCGCCGACTACCTGATGGGTGCCTCACCGTCGAACATCGACCCGCTGTACTCGCCCGCGTACCTCGCCGCGGATTCCGACGCCGTCCGCCTGCGCGTGGTGATCGACCAGATCGCGTCGATGACGGAGACGCGGCTGGAGCGGCTGGACCAGAAGGTCCTCGAGGGCTGAGCGGCAGTACACTCGAACTCGTGGTCGGCAGAATCCCGGAGCGTGACATCGCGGCGATCCGCGACCGTGCGCGCATCGAGGACGTCGTCGGCGAGTACGTGGCGCTGCGCCCCGCCGGGGTGGGATCGATGAAGGGCCTGTGCCCGTTCCACGACGAGAAGACCCCCAGCTTCCACGTGCGGCCCACGCAGGGCTTCTTCCACTGCTTCGGCTGCGGCGAGGGCGGGGATGTCATCTCGTTCCTGCAGAAGATCGAGCACGTCCCGTTCGTGGAGGCGGTCGAACAGCTGGCCGACAAGGTCGGCATCCAGATCAGCTACGAGGGCGGCGGCCCCGGTCCGAAGCAGGACCGCGGCACCCGCATGCGCCTCGTGGCCGCGAACACGGCCGCGCAGAAGTTCTACGCCGAGCAGCTGCGCACGCCCGAGGCGGAGATCGCGCGCGCCTACTTGGCCGAGCGCGAGTTCACCGAGGAGGACGCGCGGTTCTACGGCTGCGGGTACGCACCGTCGGGCTGGGACACGATGACGAAGGCGCTGCTGCGCCAGGGCTTCGACGTCAAGGAACTCGAGGCCGCGGGGCTGTCCAAGCAGGGGCAGCGCGGCCCGATCGACCGGTTCCACCGCCGGTTGCTGTGGCCGATCCGCAACCTCGGCGGTGACGTGATCGGGTTCGGCGCGCGCAAGCTGTTCGATGACGACAATCTCGGCAAGTACATGAACACGCCGGAGACCATGCTCTACAAGAAGTCCCAGGTGCTGTTCGGGCTCGATCACGCGAAGAAGCACATCGCCAAGGGGCATCAGGTGGTGGTCGTCGAGGGCTACACCGACGTCATGGCGATGCACTCCGCCGGCGTGGAGACCGCCGTCGCGTCCTGCGGTACCGCGTTCGGTGAGGACCACGTCTCGCTCGTGCGGCGGCTCATGATGGACGACAGCTACTTCCGGGGTGAGGTCATCTACACCTTCGACGGCGACGAGGCGGGCCGGGCCGCCGCGATGAAGGCCTTCGACGGCGACCAGAAGATCGCCGGGCAGACCTTCGTGGCCGTCGCCCCCGACGGGATGGACCCGTGCGAGCTGCGGCAGCGCCGCGGCGACGAGGCGGTCCGCGACCTCATCGCCCAGCGCGTGCCGATGTTCGAGTTCGCGGTGAAGACGCTGATCACGGAGTTCGACCTCGATACCGCCGAGGGGCGGGTCCACGCGTTGCGCCGTTCGGTGCCCGTCGTCGCCCGGATCAAGGACATGGCGCTGCGGGACGAGTACGCCCGCCAGCTGGCCGGGTGGGTCGGCTGGGACGACGTCACACAGGTGCTGCGCCGCGTGCGCGAGGAGTCCGCGCGCATCCGCCGCGGCGAGGGACGTCCCGGGCCGGGGGCGCCGGCACCGTCGAACAACCGGGTCCGGGAGGCGGTCCCCGAGGCCCCGGCATCCCGCCCGACGGGGCCGCAGCGCCCGGACCCGAGCGACCCGGTGCTCTGGGTGCAGCGCGAGGTGCTCAAGGCCGCGCTGCAGGTGCCCGCGCTGGCGGGCATGGTGTTCGACGCTCTGTCCGACGACATGTTCACCGACCCCGCGTACCGCGCGGTGCGGCTGGCGATCGAGGCCGCGGGCGGGATCGCCGCGGGCCTCGGCGGCCCGGAGTGGGTCGACACCGTGGTGCGCACCGTCGACGGCCCGGTGCTGGAACCGCTGGTCACCGAACTGGCGGTGGAGCCCCTGCAGGTGGCCGGCGACCCGTCGCCGCGGTACGTCGAGTCTGTGATGGCGCGGCTGCAGGAGGTGTGGGTCGGTGCCCAGGTGGCCGACCTCAAGTCCAAGCTGCGGCGCATGTCGCCGGGGGCCGACGGTGACTACAACCGCCTGTTCGGCGACCTGGTGGCGCTCGAGAGCTACCGGCAGAGCCTGCTCAAGATGGCCGTGGGCGACTCGGGCTTCTGACGTTCGGCGCGGTCAGTCCAGGTCGGTCTTGGGGGAGTAGATCACCGTCTGCGCGTCGATCTCGCGCATGGTGCGCATCTTCGGATCGGGGTTGAGCTGCTCGGCGAGCTTGCGGCGCCCGATCTCCACGGCCTTCTTCGTGGCCGGGCTGGTGGCGATGGCCTTCGCGGTGCGGTTGATCTGCTCGTACCGGCGGCGCCCGGCCTTGGTGCCCAGCACGTAGCCCGCACCTGCGGCGATAACCAGTCGGATCATGAGGCCACTGTACCGGCCGCGGGCCGGCATCCGCGGGCGGTGCTGTCAGTCGTCCTCACTGTGCACGTGCGCGCGCTGACCGTCGCGATCGAAGATCATGAGGATCTCGGTGGGGCCGCCGATCGCGGCGAAGGCGTGCGGGGTCATCGTGGCGAACTCGGCCGCTTCCCCGGCGGCGACGGTGATCTCGCGGTCGCCGAGGAGCAGGAGGAGTTCTCCGCTGAGCACGAACAGCCAGTCGTGCCCGGGGTGCACCTGCTGGCGCGGTCGGGCGGCGGTCGGCTCGATCAGCGCCTTCAGCGCTTGCGTGCTACCGCCGGGCTTGCTGAGCGCCCACATCGTCCTGCCCGTGGACCGGCTCGGTACGGGGCGGATGACCACGTCCGCGTCGTCACTGGTGTCCAACAGCGCATCCAGCCCGACGTTCAGCCCCGTGGCCAGCGGAAGCAACACGTCCAGGCTGATCGCGCGCTTGCCGGTCTCGATCCGGCTGATCGTGGACGGGCTGAGGTTCGTCCGCGCGGCGAGCTCGTCCAGGGACAGGCCGAGCGTGGTGCGCAGGCTGCGCAGGCGGGCCCGGACGACGGCTTCGATCGTGCTGAGTTGGCTCACACCGACCTCCTTTGCTGATTGTGCAAGAAGCATGGCATATTCCGCAGGAGAGATCTACGGTCGAAGGCATGAGTGAACACCACGCCGCCACGGAATCCGCGCCCTCGTTCGTCCGCCATTGCGATGTCGCCGTCATCGGCGGTTCCGCGGCCGGGCTCGCCGCCGCGCTCCAACTCGGGCGTCAGCGCCGGTCGGTGATCGTGGTCGACTCCGGAGAGCCGCGCAACGCGCGAGCCGAGCACATGCACAGCTTCCTCGGCCGCGACGGCACCGATCCCGCGGAGCTCCTCGCGGCGGGGCGCGCGGAGGTGCGCGGGTACGGCGTCGAAGTGCTCTCCGGCCGGGTGACGCGGGTGACCGGTGCGGCCGGTGCGTTCGCGGTCGAACTCGCCGAGGGCACCGAGATCGTGGCGCGCCGCATCGTCGTCGCGACGGGACTGTCCGACGAGCTGCCCGAGGTCGAGGGGTTGGAGGAGCAGTGGGGCCGCGCGGTCTTCCACTGCCCGTTCTGCCACGGCTTCGAGGTCCGGGACCAGCGCCTCGTCCAGCTGGTCACCCACCCGATGGAGCTGCACGCGGTCCCGCTGATGCGGCAACTGAGCGACCGGCTCACCGTGGTGATCGCCGATGGAGTCGAGATCACCGACGCGGAGCTGCAGGCCCTTCGCAGCGCCGGGATCGACGTCCGTCTCGCCGCGACGGCGCGGCGGGTGATCGTCGCCGCTGGCGGCGGTTTCGCCGGCGTCGAACTCGCCGACGGCACCCGCGTGGACGCGGACGCCATGCTGGTGGGAACGCGCTTTCATCCGCGATCCGGCCCCGTCGCCGGCATCGGTGTGCAGGCTTCGGCGCACGCGAGCGGTATGGGCGAGGTGATCGAGGTCGATCCGATGGGCGCCACCGCGATCGACGGGGTGTACGCAGTGGGAAGCATCACCGAACCCGGTCAGCAGGTGCTCTCCGCGGCCGCGCACGGCGCTCGGGTCGGCGGCGCGGTGGCGATCGGCCTCGCGACCGAGGACCTGCACGCCGCGGCGCGCCCGTCCGGCTCCGCGACGGACTGGGACCACCGCTACGGCGGTGACGCGATCTGGAGTGGGAATCCGAACGGCTCGTTGGTCGTCGAGGCCACAGGCCTGCCCGTCGGCAGGGCGCTCGACGTCGGGGCCGGAGAAGGAGGCGATGCGCTCTGGCTCGCCGAACAGGGCTGGGACGTGACCGCGACCGATATCTCGTCCCAGGCGCTGGACCGCATCGGCGCCGAGGCGCGGCGTCGCGATCTGCCCGTCACGTGCCGGCTGGCCGATGCCAACGCGCGCGATCCGTTTCTCGTGGAAGAGCCTGGAGCCGCGGGTGCGTTCGACCTCGTGACGGCCGCGTACGCGTCGATCCCGCGGACCCCCGATGGGCGCGGGGTGCGCAGCATGCTCGGTGCCGTCGCGCCCGGCGGAACGCTGATCGTCCTCAGCCACGATCCCGACGCGATGCGTGCACACCGGCACGGGCACGTGCCGTTCGATCCGGACGCCTACGTCGGTATCGACGACATCGTGGCGGAGCTCGATGCCGATCCCGCCTGGACCATCGAGATCAACGACACGCGCACTCGTCCGCCCGGGGCGGCGTCCGCGGGCCGGCACGTCGACGATCACGTGCTGCGCGCCCGGCGCGCGGGCTGAGCCTCGGCGCGCGAGACGGTCGCAGCGACCGGCCGATAGGCTCGACCCATGAGCTCGTACCCGCCCCCGCAGACCGTCGAAGCGTTCGAGGCGAACATCGCGGAGGTCCTGCGCCGCATCGACGCGGCTGCGGTCCGGGCGGGGCGGTCACCGTCGGACGTGCGACTGCTGCCCGTCAGCAAGACGGTGCCCCAGGAGCGGCTGCGCCTCGCTGTCGCGGCGGGCTGCCGGGAGCTGGGCGAGAACAAGCCGCAGGAGGCCAAGCGCAAGAGCGCCGAGATGGCGGACCTCGACGTGTCGTGGTCGGTGATCGGACACCTGCAGACGAACAAGGCGAAGGACGTCGCGGCCGTCGCCGCGGAGTTCCAGGCCCTCGACAGCCTGCGGGTGGCGGAGGCGCTCGACCGTCGGCTGCAGGCCCTGGGCCGGGGACTCGACGTGTACGTGCAGGTGAACACGTCGGCGGAGGAGCAGAAGTACGGCTTGCCGCCCGCCGAGGTGCCGGCGTTCCTCGAGGCGCTGCCCACGTTCACATCGCTGCGCGTGCGGGGGTTCATGACCCTCGCGGAGTTCTCCTCCGACGAGGCCCGGGTGCGTGAGTGCTTCCGGGTGCTGCGCGGGGTGCGCGACCGGTCGCTGGAGAAGTGGCCCGAGTTCACCGAGCTCTCGATGGGCATGTCCGGCGATTACGAGCTGGCCGTCGAGGAGGGCTCGACCTGCGTGCGGGTGGGCCAGGCGATCTTCGGCTCGCGCGCGCTGCCCGACAGCCATTACTGGCCCGCCGAGCGCTAACGCACCGAGAGCACCTGAACTCTGGCGCCGGCCGCGGGAACCATTGTGACATTGCGGTGCCGTGCGGGCTCGCCTGGGCGATCGTGGGTGCGGAGCTCGGTTCGGCGCAGAATCTCTCGCACGAGATAGGTGATCTCGGCGTTCGCGAGCGGGGCGCCGAGGCATCGTCGATGTCCTCCGCCGAACGGGAGCAAGGTGAACGGGGCTGGTCGAGCGTCGTGAAATCGCTCCGGGGTGAAGGCGAACGGCCTGGGGTAGAGGTCATCTCGGTGATGGAGCAGCAGCACGCTGATCTCGGCGACCGTGCCCGCCGGCACGATGTGGTCACCGAATCGCCACGGCACCATGAGTTCCCGCGTGATATAGGGGACAACCGGCCGGCTCCGGAGCGACTCGAGGACGGCGGATTGCACGACATCGTCCTCGCCGGCCAATGCGGCGTCGCGTACGGCGTGATATGCCCGGCGGTGTCGCGTCAGCCGCTCGAATGTCCAGGCCACCGCGTTGCCAGTGGTCTCGTGTCCGCCCAGGAGCAGCGTGAGCAATTCGTCGGAGATCTCGGCGTCGGTCAGGGCGGAACCGTCAGGGGCGTGAGCCCGCAAGAGGAGTCCGAGGACGTCGTCGCCTGGGTCCGGCGAGCGGCGGCGTTCGGAGATCACGTGTCGAAGGTTGCGGCGCCAGAGCCACATCGGTGGCCGGTTGAGTAGCTGGGCGTCGCGCCACGGAGAGTTGACCATCTGGGCGACCCTGGCGATGTGGCGGCCGGATGCCCACAGGAGGAACTCGGAGACGCCGCGCAGGTGGGTCTCGGCGTCGGTCAGCTGCTCCCTCGGCCCCAGCAGCGACGTCAGGATCACGTCGAGGGCGACCGACTCGGCGATCCGTGCCAATCGGGCGGTGCCGATCGGAAGTGTGGACAGGGCTCTGTCGGTTGCGGTCTCCAGCGCCGCGCGATGTCCCGCGAGGGAGACGCCGTGGAAACGTGGTAGCAGCAGGTCGCGCTGGTGCGCATGCCACGGCCCGACCGAGGTGAGGACGGAGCTGCGACCCACCACGGGCCGAATCGGATACAACCGCGCCGCAGTGTCGGCGAACCTGGGGTTCGCAGTCAGGAGGGCCCGCACGTGCGCTGGATTGCTGATCACGACCGTCTGGCCCGGGTTTGCGGGGTAGCTGTACCGAACCACCTCGCCGAGCCGAGCGGCATCGTCGAACATGGCGTCCGCGTGGTGCCAGGTATGCCGGAAGAGTGTGCCGACGGTGCGGGGCGTGACCCGCCCGGTCCCGACCGGGGCCGGGTCGCGGTCGGTGCCGTGTGACGCGGTGGGCTCGTTCAGCGGCTCCGCGGCGTCGGCGTCCGCGCCGAGACTACGGAGTCCGCTGGCCGCGCTCGCGGCCCTGCGGTGCCACCCGCCCATCGAGGTACCTCCATCGAACGGTTCGACAGTACGCCCGGGTGGCGCCCGGCGCCGCGGTTCCGGACGGTCAGTAGATCGTTTCGCGGCTGTGCGGCGCGGCGTTGGTGCAGTCCACGCCGATGATGTAGTGCTTGCCCGTCGGCCGCGCTCCGTACACGTAGACGTCGTACCGGCCGGCCGAGGGCAGACGGAACCCGATCCGCACGTCGTCGAAACTCGCCCCCTTGGGGCGGGAGTGGTACGTGCACCAGCCGGCGTCGCCGTAGCCCCAGTTGCGGACGAAGATCTTCGCGCCGACGGGGGTGGCGACGGGCTCGTCGAATCCGACGTTCGCCGGTTCGGCGGAACTGGCGCCGCTGCCGAGAAAGGTCAGCGGAATCGCGCCGAGAATGCCGAGTAGTGCGGCCGTGACCTTGTGATTGAGCGTCATGAGGGCTCCTTCAGTGGTTGAGGGATTGTGCGCTTTGAACAATGGCGCGATAGTCCGTGGAGCACACGAGTGGTCCGCTACTCGAAAACGGTGGTGCGAGCGCTCGGAACCGGGGATTCGTACGAAGTACGGATATAGAATTCTGCCGTGGATGCGGGGGAGTCGGCGATCGTCGGGCGGGGTGTGGAAACGTCCGAGGCAATGCTCGCGGTATCCGGGGCCAACGGCGGCGCGCTGATCGTGGGCGAGCCGGGGACGGGCAAGACGGTGCTCGCGCGCACCGTCGCCCGGAGATTCGCGCCCTCGGTCGATGCACGATGGGTGGCCGGCACGGAGTCGACGCGAGCCATTCCGCTGGGCGCATTGGGGCACCTCGTCGCTGTTCGCGCGGAGATGGATCCCATCGGGCTGCTCGCCGCGGCTCACCGGTCGCTCGCCGACGAGGCGCACCGATTGCTCGTGGTCGACGATGCGCACCTGCTGGACGCGCTCACCGCTATCGTCGTCCAGCAGTACGTCCTCGCCCGTCGAGGGCCGGTCATCGTCACCGCCAGGGCGGGTGAACAGCTTCCCGACCCGATCGCGCGGCTGTGGAAGGACGGGCATCTCCGGCGGATCACGCTGCAGCGCTTCGATCGCGATCAGAGTGAGGAGCTCGTGTGCGCTCTGCTGGGCGGCCGTGTCGAGCCTGAAGCCGTCGAGGCACTGCACCGCTACGCGCAGGGCGTTCCCCTCATCGTGAGCAACCTGGTCCGGGTCTGCATGGATACGGGAGCGGTGGTGGCACACCACGGGACATGGCGTTTGGATGGCGCGCTCGAAATGGGATCCGATCTCGCGGAACTGTTCGCTCAGCGGCTGACGGGGCTGTCCGCCGAAGCGTCCGATACGCTCGCCATGATCGCGCTCGCAGAGGAACTGGCCCTCGATGCGGTCGTCGCCGCGGGAGGCACCGCCGCCATGGCGGAGCTGGAATCCCGCAGGCTGGTGATCATCGATTCAGCGGGCTCCGGACACGTCGTTCGTGTCGAACATCCGCTCCTCGGCGACGTCGTCCGGGCACGGACCGGCGTGACTCGCGCGCGATCGTTGCGGGGCCGGCTCGCCGAGCAATTGGGACGACGGGGCCCCGGCGGTGCCGCGCCCGACGCCCGGACGCTCGTGCGCGCCGCGCGGCTGCGGATCCAGTCCGACCTTCCCGTCGACCTCGAGCAGGTCTGCACCGCCGCCGGTCGGGCGACGGCGATGGCGGCACTCGAGGTCGGCGAGGAACTCGCGAGGTGGGCTGTGGCGAACGGAGGCGGTGTGTCCGCAGCGCTGGTCCTGGGTGATGCGCTGACCTGGCAGGGGCGCGGCGGCGACGTCGAGGCCCTGATGGCACCGTACGTCGAGCAGGACCTCGGGGAGTTGCTCGCGATCCGGGTCGCAGTCCTGCGGGTGGTGAGTCTGTACTGGAACGAGGCCCGCCCCGACTCGGCGCTCAAGGTGCTCGACGGCGCCCGGTCGATCGCCACCCTGCCGCCCGTTCTGGACGTGATCGAGGGGATCGAGGCGCAGATGCGTTTCTTCCTCGGCGACGGATCGTCGCTCGCCGAGGCCGCCCCCAGGCTGCTAGCGGCCCCGAACGGCCTCCCTGAGGCGGCCGTGAGCCTGGCGGGAACCGCGGCGATCTACTTCGGCCTGGCGGGGG
The DNA here is from genome assembly GCF_040611135.1 of Tsukamurella sp. NPDC003166. Taxonomy (NCBI): domain Bacteria; kingdom Bacillati; phylum Actinomycetota; class Actinomycetes; order Mycobacteriales; family Tsukamurellaceae; genus Tsukamurella; species Tsukamurella sp. NPDC003166. The sequence continues at coordinate 5,851 of NZ_JBEXNL010000025.1, read as the reverse complement.
AATCGGCGTCGCTCCGAGCAGTGGTCAAGCGCGGGGAGGGCTTCGCCGCGCAGTCGGCGACGGGTCTGGTGCAGTTCAACATCGCCGTGGGGCAGGTTTTCGGGGACGTGCTCGAGGGCTCCCTGGACGAGGCCGACACGGTCATCGCGAGGTGGCGGATCCGTGCGGGCGGCGAGCCGTCGGCCGAAGCCATCGTCGACATGCTGGAAGGACGAGTGTCATTGGCGCGCGGCGAGCTCGACGATGCGGTGCGGCTGCTGCGCATGTCGCTGGCGCAGCCCGTCCATTCGGGGTGGCACCTGCTCGCGGCTCACATCCTGGCGTCCGCCGAATTCGAGCGCGGAGACGCCGAGGCGGCGGGTGCCGCGTGCGAACTCGTCGAAGCAGCGGTACTGCCCAACCTTGTCTGTTATCAGCCCTCGCTCGAGCTCACCCGCGCGTTCGTCGCGGCGGCGCGCGGCAACATCACGGGAGCGCGCGATGTGGCGATGCGCGCCGCTGCCGTCTACCGGTCCCAGCAGTCGTACGCAGGTGAGGTGCTGGCGCTGCACCTCGCCGTGCGGTTGGGGGATCGAAATCTCGCGGACCGACTTGCGGTATTGGACCGGCGACTGCGCAGTCGCTACAGCGGGGCCGTCCTCCTGCACGCGCGCGGTCTGGCGGGACACGCATCGAGTCGGCTCCGGGATGCGGCGGACGCGTTCGAGACCTTGGGACTGCTCTGCGCGGCAGCGGACGCTGCGGCGCACGCCGTCATGGAGTCGGACGCGCCCGAGGCCGATTCGCATCGCGCTCGGCTCAACCGCCTCGTAGCCGCAACCGGGCAGAGCACGCCGGCGGTGCGCGCGGCCAGGCGCACCCTCACGCTCACAACGCGGGAGGAAGACGTGACCGCGCTGGTCGTGGCGGGCCTGAGCAACAAGGACATCGCGCGTGAGTTGGGCGTGTCCGTGCGCACCGTCGAGGGACATCTGTACCGGATCTTCGCGAAGGCCGGAGTCTCCGATCGATCCGCCTTGCGTACATTTCTGTGATGGATCGCGTCGCGTCGTCGAGTCGGTAGGCGCGCCGACGACGACCGGTGCCCCGACGCGGGGTGCCGGCCGGCGACGGGGAGGTCAGCCGCAGGTCTTCGCGACGGCCTGGGAGAAGCCGCCGGCGAACTCGATCGTTGCCGACCTCACGATCGGCTTAGGGGTGTTGGCCAGATTCAGGATCGGCGTGCTGGTCGCAGTGCACGAGAGTGCGATTCCTGCGAGGCCGGCACTCTCGACGGACACCTTCAGTGTGGGGTAGGTGCCGATCGGCGCCCGTGCCGTACGCGTCCAGCTGTACCCCGCGCCGACGAAGACCTTGTTCTCGTCGACGACTCGGCCGTCGTCGCCGATGTAGCTGATATTGATGATCGACGCGGGGAATCCCTTGGCGGTCAGCGTGTAGCGAAGGGTGCTCTTGAGTTCGGTCGTGATCGGACCGGGGAGAGCGGAGCTGACGCCCGATCCGGCCAGCAGTATCGCGGGGGTCAGGCATGCTGCCGCAATCGCGGAACGAATCTGGTTGGTGGTCATGGTGACTCCTGTCGCGTGTTGTTCGGTGGTGATCCCACGATGACCCGTGAACGGTGAGAACTCGCGAGTACCGGGCTACTCGATTTCCGTCGGCTGTGTGCTCGCGGAGGTCAGGTACGGCACACGCGCCGACGGTATGGCCGCCGGGCGTCCGAGCGCAGCGGCTCGGTAGTGTTCGGGACGTGCTGACCGACGACGAGGATCGCCAGTTCACCCCCTGGGACATCGTGGAGTTCGTCGCCGTGATCGTGGCCCTCGGCGTGCTGTTCTGGCTGTTGGAGCCGCTGAATCCGTGGCTGCGCTATCCGGCGATCCTGATCGGGGCCTTCGCCGTCCTGATGGCGTGGCGCGGCGTGCGCAAGCTCCTCGAGCTGCGCTCGGGCGGCGACGCCACCCGGATCGCCCCGCTCACGCTGCTCGAGACCTCGCCCGGCGCGCACTCGCTCCTGCTCGTGGCCGGGGGAACCCCGTCCGACGGTGCCGTGGTCGAGTCGGGGCACGAGCCGAACGGCTACTTCTGGCAGGGCGTCGCCGAGCGCGTGGCGCCGCAGCTCGTGGAGCGGGTGAGCCTGGACAGCGAGTCCGGCATGTTCTGCGCCCGGGCCGACGACCGCGATGTGCTCGTGCTGCTCGGGGCGAAGCTGGCGCCGGTGGTCAACGATCCCGCTCGGCTCCGCGAGGTGGTCGCCGCCGCCGAGGCCGACGGATTCGAGTTCGACGACTGACCATTGCAGCACAATGGGTGGTACTGACCCGGTTGTAGCCACTGATCGGAGACCGCCCGTGCTCGGACTCGTACGCCCGTGTGTCGCCCACCTCGAGCCGGAGCTGCGCGCCCGCTGGCGCGCTCACCTGTGCGGGCTGTGCCTGAAGCTGAGGGAAACCGGCGGGCAGCCCGCCCGCGCGGCGACCAATACGGATGCGGCGATGCTGTCCGCGCTGGTCGAGGCGCAGCAGGGCGTTCCCGCGTCCACCCGGTCGGCCGGACCGTGCGTACTGCGGGGCATGCGGGGCGCCGAGGTGATCGCGCCGTCGGAACTCGGTGTGCGGCTGGCGAGTACGGCCTCGTTGACGTTGGCCGCCGCCAAGCTGGGTGACCGGGTCGCGGAGCAGGAGTTCGGCCTCGCGGGGAGGACGTCGGTGGTGGGGCGGCGTACCGTCGGCCTCGTTCGGAGAGCCGAGCGGCGGCTGGCCGGAGGCGCGGTGGCGGACGCTGCGGTCGCGGAGGCCGCGTGTGTGTCGGATTCGCTGCGCGGCCTGGCGGACCAGGCGCGGATCGAGGCCCGGGCGACCTCGCTGGCCGACGTGACGGCGCCGACCGCGCAGGCCGTGGGGGAGATGTTCGCCGCGTCGGCGACGCTGGCCGGACGCCCGGAGAACGTCGTTCCCCTGTCCGAACTGGGACGCGCCTACGGGGAGTTCGCGCACCTCGCCGATGCCGTGGAGGACCTTCCACGGGATCGAGCCCGGGGCGACTACAACCCGCTCGATGCGACGGGCACGACCGTCGAGCAGGCGGTCGATCGCCTGAAGGTGTTGCAGGGCATCGTGATCGACCGGTTGGGTCGGGTACGGATGCGCGACGATCGACTGGTCCGGCCGCTGCTACTGACCGCGATGGCGACGGTGCTCGCGGCCAACGGCGTGTCGCTGGACAAGAAGGCGAAGAAGAAGGAGGGCCGGCAGTCGGCGGGCGCGGGTGAGAACGCGGGGGACTGCTGTTGCGACGGTGACTGCTGCTGCGATGGCGACTGCTGCTGCGGCGACGGGTGCTGCTGCGACTGCTCGTGAGACGACTCCGCCCCGGTGGAAGCGGGAGCTTCCACCGGGGCGGTGACGGGTTCTACTGGGGGCCTTGGCCTATCGGGTCCGGTTGTCAGGCCTCGACGCGGACGTCGGCGCGGGCCGGGATGACCACCGGGTGCACGCCGGACATGCGCTCGAGCACGCGGACCACCTGGCAGGAGTAGCCGTACTCGTTGTCGTACCAGACGTAGAGCACGAGGTCCTTGCCGTCGGCGATGGTCGCGAGACCGTCGACGATGCCGGCGCGGTGCGAGCCGACGAAGTCGCTCGACACGACCTCGGGCGACTCGATGTAGTCGATCTGCTGGCGCACCTTCGAGTGCAGCGACACCCGGCGGAGGTAGTCGTTGACCTCGTCCTTGGTGGTGGGCTTCTCGAGGGTGATGTTGAGGATCGCCAGCGACACGTCGGGGGTGGGGACGCGGATGCTCGACCCGGTGAGCTTGCCCTCGAGCTGCGGCAGTGCCTTCGAGACGGCCTTGGCCGCACCGGTCTCGGTGATCACCATGTTCAGCACCGCCGAGCGGCCGCGGCGGTCGCCCTTGTGGAGGTTGTCGATCAGGTTCTGATCGTTGGTGAACGAGTGTACGGTCTCGACGTGGCCGCGCTGGATGCCGTACGCCTCGTCGAGGGCCGCGAGCACGGGGGTGATCGCGTTCGTGGTGCAGGAGGCGGCCGAGAGGATCGTGTCGATGTCCTCGATCGTGCTGTCGTTGATGCCGTGCACGATGTTCTTCAGCGGCGCCTTGCCGGGCGCGGTGAGCAGCACGCGGGCGGCGCCGGTGCTCTTGAGGTGCTGGCCGAGGCCCTCCTCGTCGCGCCAGCGGCCGGTGTTGTCGACGATCAGCGCGTCCTTGATGCCGTACGCGGTGTAATCGATGGTCGCCGGATCGTCCGAGTAGATGACCTGGATCCGGGTGCCGTTGGCGATGATCACGTCGTTCTCGGCGTCGATCGAGACCGAGCCGGCGAACGGGCCGTGCACCGAGTCGCGGGCCAGCAGGCTGGCGCGCTTCTCGAGGTCGTTCTTGACGCTGCGGCGCACGACGATGGCGCGCAGGCGCAGGCCGTGGCCGTTGCCGGCGTGGCTGATCAGGATGCGGGCCAGCAGGCGGCCGATGCGGCCGAAGCCGTACAGCACGACGTCGGCGCCGCCGTCCTCGCCGTGCACGGGGACGTTGCGCTTGGCGATCTCGGCGCGGAGCAGCTCCTGGATCGCCTCGTCGGTGTCGAGGTCGCCCGCCAGCTTCGCCAGCCGCGCGATGTCGATGGACGCCGGTTCGGGCTCGATCGCGAGCAGGCCGCGCAGCACTTTCTCCGTCTGCTCCAGGGTGAGGGCCTGGTGGCCCAGCTCCTCGGCGCGCTCGTGCGCCGAGATCACCGCGGAGGTGGAGAGGTTGATCAGACGGTGCCCGTGGATCGACGACACCACGCCGAACTGCCGGTACAGGCGACCGATGATCGGGATCAGGCGCTCGGCCTGCTCCTCGCGCGCCACCCAGGCGTCGCGGTGGCTGTCGTACGCGCCGCGGGCGTTGGCGTCGTACGAAGGGGAATCCGAATCCAGCTGTTGCGTCACGCTCCACATTATGCATGTCACCGCGCGTCCGGTGGGTCAGTGGGGCGATGGTGGGGGAGGTGATTGTCGGGTCGTGAAGCGGTCGGCTCGCGTCCTCGTGCCCGACGGTGCCCAGGTGCGTTCTGCTGGTGCACTCTTGACGTGTTCGACGGTGCGCGACTGCTCGTCGTCGGGCGTGTCGATCGTGACGCCAGCGCCGTTGTCCAGCAATGAGCAAGGTGCAGTACGTCAATGTCTATTGTCGCTTCATGGAAACGGACGTCGTGCAGGGTCGACGGCGGGGAGTGACTCCGCTCGGCATCTTCGGTGGGGTGCTCGCGGTACTCGTCGTGATCGAGGTGCTCGCGTGGCTGTGGGGGCAGACCATCGGAGCCGATCTGACGTGGTGGCTCGGCGCGATTTTCGGCGGACTTGCTCTCATCGCCATCTGGTTCGGTTACCTCGTCACCTGGGTGATGCGGCGTAGACGCTTCGCCTGGCACTTTGCTGATCATCCCGGTCGTCGGGCTGCTCGGACTGGCCGCGGCGTTCACGGGGCTGCCGCACAAGGCGCGGTGGGCGTACGACGAGCCTCATCTCACCGAAGCTGCGAAAGCGATCCTGGCTGATCCGCGCGCCGCGTTCTACGAGCACGGAGACCGTCGTATCGGCAGCCAGAAGATTTACCACACGGAGAGGAGAGACAACATGGTCGAGTTCTCCTTCTTCGGCGGTGGGTTCAGCGTCACGACCTTTGAATGCCGCCCTGACCGCAGCACTCCCGAGTCGGGCTCCGAGGTTCGATTCAGCCGGCTATCCGACTACTAGTGGCGCGTGGCTGAAGTCTTCTTCCGGTCGATCTTGGCGAGGATGTCCTCCGCGGTTTTGACCCACACGAACGGATGTGAGCGTGGGTTCC
>NZ_JBEXNL010000024.1:0-66644 GCF_040611135.1 Tsukamurella sp. NPDC003166 | reverse complement strand
CCGAACCCGGAAGCTAAGCCCTTCAGCGCCGATGGTACTGCACTCGTGAGGGTGTGGGAGAGTAGGACACCGCCGGACTAAAATTAGATACAGGATGAAGGCCCTTGGGGATCGTGTCGAACACTCAGTGAGTGTTCCACTCCCCAGGGGCCTTCGTCATGTCCAAGTACAGTACTAGCGTGAGTCGCCGCGGAGGCGACGGGAAGTGGGTGCACCGTGGCCGATTCGAACGGCGACCGCCGGCAGCGTGCCGGATTCACCAATCCCGCCGATCGGGCGGACCGAGGCAACGGCGGGGATTCGTCACGTGGCTCCGGGCGGAGCAACGATCGTGGCGCCGGCCGGGGTTCGAACGATGACCGTCGCGGAAGCGGCGAGCGTTCGGGCGGCCAGCGCGGCGGGTACCAGGGCCGGGGCGGTGACTCCCGGGGCGGCGACCGCCGTGACAACCGGAGCGGCGACTCGCGTGGAGGCCGTGACTTCGGTGGCAACCGTGGCGGTGATTCTCGTGGTGGCGATCGTCGTGACAACCGGAGTGGCGATTCGCGCGGTGGCCGTGACTTCGGTGGTGGCCGCAGTGGTGACTCGCGCGGTGGTGAGCGTCGTGAGTTCGGTGGCAACCGTGGTGGAGATTCCCGCGGTGGTGATCGGCGCAGCTTCGGCGCGAACCGTGGCGGTGATTCCCGTGGTGGCGACCGTCGTGAATTCGGTGGCAACCGTGGCGGAGATTCCCGCGGCGGTGACTCCCGCGGCGGACGGAGCTTCGGCGGCGACCGGCGCTCGAGTGGTTCCGGCCCCCGCAACGGCTCGCGTCCCGGTGGACAGGGCGGTCGCCCCGGCGGTGGTTTCCAGCGCGAGGACAAGCGGTCGGAGCGGCCTCGGACCCGCGCCGGCGAGCCGTCGATCCCGAACGACGTCGACCCGAAGGAGCTCGATCCGGCGATCCGCCGCGACATGCTCAGCCTCGACAAGAACAATGCGCAGCTCGTGTCCTCGCACCTCGTGATGGCGGGCCGTCTGCTCGATTCCGATCCGGCGGCGGCGCTGGCACATGCGCGGGCGGCCCGGGAGCGCGCGGGCCGGATCGCCGCGGTGCGTGAGGCCTGCGGCATCGCGGCCTACATGAACGGCGAGTGGTCGGAGGCGCTGAGCGAACTGCGCGCCGCCAAGCGGATGGGCGGAACGCTCAACCTCCTGCCGATGATCGCCGACAGCGAGCGCGGCCTCGGCCGCCCCGAGAAGGCCATCGAGACGGCCCGCGGCGACGAGGCGGCCTCACTCACGGGCGACGACCGGACCGAACTGCGGATCGTCGAGGCCGGCGCGCGGATGGATATGGGCGACTACGACAAGGCCGTGGTGACGCTGCAGGCCGAGGACCTCGATCCGTCCCGGCGCGGCTTCCACGCCGCCCGTCTGTTCTACGCCTACGCTGATGCACTGCTCAACGCAGGCCGTCGCGCCGACGCGCTGACCTGGTTCCTCAACGCGGCGGCGGCCGACGAGGACGAGTTCACCGACGCCGAGGAGCGGGTCGCCGAGCTGTCCGCCGAGGACCTCGACGAGTCCGCCGAGACCGCTGAGAGCTCCGAGACTGCGGACGGCTCCGCTGACCTCGAGGCCGCCGACAGCACCGACGACGCGCGCGAATGACCGGCAGCCTGGTCGCCGCCTACGATCGCCTGCTCGTCGACCTGGACGGCACCGTGTACGCGGGCGCCGTGGCGATCCCCGGCGCCGCGGAGGCGCTCGACGGCCTTCCGGTCACCTACGTGACCAACAATGCCAGCCGCGCACCGTCGGACGTGGCACAGCACCTGCGGGACCTGGGCTTCCAGGCTCCTGACGACGCCGTCGTCACCAGCGCCCAGGCGGGCGCGGGCCTGCTCGCATCCCTCGTGCCCGCCGGCACCACCGTGCTGGTCGTCGGCGCTCCCGCGCTGCGGGCCGAGGTCGAGGCCCGGGGCCTGGTCCCCGTCGAGCTGGCCGAGGACGCGCATGCGGTGATCCAGGGGCACAATCCCGAAACGGGATGGGCACTGCTCTCCGAAGCGGCGTTGGCGATCCGTGCCGGTGCCGTCTGGGTGGCCACCAACACCGACGCCACACTCCCCACCGAGCGCGGACTGCTCGTGGGCAACGGCTCGATGGTCGCCGCGGTCATGAACGCCACCGACCGCGCCCCGCAGGTCGCGGGGAAGCCCGGCACCCGGATCCTCACGGACGTGGTGGAGGCGACCGGCGCGCGGAGTCCGCTCGTCGTCGGCGACCGCCTCGACACCGACATCGAGGGCGGCAATGCGCTCGGCGCCGACACCTACCTCGTGCTCACCGGCGTGAACGACGTGTCGGACGTCGTGCGCGCGCCGGACGTGCACCAGCCCACCTACCTCGCGGCGACCCTCGCGGGGCTCCACGCTCCGCGAGCCGAAGCGGTCCCCGGGCCGCGCGACGGGTGGACCGTCACCGTCGAGGGGGACGATCTGATCCTGACCGGCACACCCGGTGCTGATCCCGCGCAGGCCGCGTACCCCGCGGTCGCCGCGGCGCGGGAACTGTCGGAGGAGCGCCGCGCGGGGCTGCGGCTGGTGATCCGATAGCGTGGTGACCGTGGACGCAGCTGTGTTTCGCGGGGACGAGCCCGCCGACGTGCGCACCGCCGTCGAGGACCTCATGCACCGCGTCGACGAACTCGACGCGGCCCCGGTCGTCGACCCCGGAGCGGTCGCGGGTGTCGGCGAACTCGCGACCCTCGGGCGGCAGGCCGCCCTGTTCGAACAGGCACACCACCTGCTGGTCGACGCCCTGGACACCGTGGATCGGGCCTGACGCGATGGCGCGCAGAGTGCGGCTCGACGCCGAACTGGTCCGCCGCGGCATGGCCCGGTCCCGCGAGCACGCCCGTGAGCTCATCGAGGCCGGGCGGGTCACCGTCAACAAGCAGGTCGCGCGCAAGGCGGCGAACCAGATCGACCCCGCCGACCCGGTCCACGTGACGGCTGTCGCCGGCGAGATCGACTGGGCCTCACGTGGGGCGCACAAACTGTTGGGTGCGCTCGGCGCGTTCCCGGACGTCGTGGTCGAGGGCCGACGGTGCCTCGACGCCGGCGCGTCGACCGGCGGCTTCACCGACGTTCTCCTGCACCGCGGCGCCGAGCGCGTGTACGCGGTCGACGTCGGCTACGGCGAACTCGTCTGGCGCCTCCGGGACGACGCACGCGTCACCGTCCTCGACCGCACCAACGTCCGGTTCCTCGAGCCCGAGCAGGTGGACGGCCCCGTCGACCTCGTGGTGGGCGACCTGTCGTTCATCTCGCTCGGCCTCGTCCTGCCCGCGCTCGCTCGCTGCACCGCCGTCGGAGGCGACCTGCTGCCGATGGTCAAGCCGCAGTTCGAGGTGGGCAAGGGGAACCTGGGAACCGGTGGGGTGGTGCGGGATCCGCAGCTCCGCGCGAGCGCCGTCCGCGGCGTCGCGGAGGCCGCAGCGGCGTCCGGACTGGCCATGCGAGGCGTCACCTTCAGCCCGTTGCCGGGCCCGTCCGGCAACGTCGAATACTTTCTGCACCTGCGGCGCGAGGAGGGCCCCGTCGGCCTCCCTGGCGAAGTGGACGAGATGATCATGACCGCAGTGACGGAGGGACCGCAATGAGCGACCGCACGTTCCTGGTGGTGGTGCACACGCTGCGGCACGACGTGGACCGGACCGTCGACGACATCCGCCGCCGCCTGAGCGCGGCCGGCGTGCACATGAAGCTCGAGAGCGACGTGCAGGAGGCCGCGGACGACGCCGCGGTGGGCTGCGAGGTCGTGGTCGTCCTCGGCGGCGACGGCGGATTCCTCCGCGGCGCGGAGCTCGCCCGCCGCGCGGACGTCCCCATCATCGGCATCAACCTGGGGCACGTCGGCTTCCTCGCCGAGTCCGAACTGGACACGGTGCCGGAGACCATCGACGACCTCGTGCACCGCCGGTACACGGTGCACCCCCGGATGACGCTCGACATCGCGATCCACGACGGCGACGAACTGGTGACGCAGGGCTGGGCGCTGAACGAGGTCTCCGTCGAGAACCGTTCGCGTCAGGGCCTGCTGGAACTGGTCACCGAGGTCGACGGGCGCCCCGTCTCCCGCTTCGCCTGCGACGGGCTGCTCGTCGCGACCCCCACGGGGTCCACTGCCTACGCCTTCTCCGCGGGCGGCCCCGTGATGTGGCCCGACCTCGAGGCCCTGCTGATCGTGCCGAGTAACGCACACGCCCTGTTCGCACGGCCCATGGTCACGAGTCCGAGGTCCACCATCGCGGTCGAGGTCGAGGGCAGCCGGTCCGAGGCGATCGCCTTCTGCGACGGACGGCGCACGCTGGAGGTCCCCGAGCGGGGGCGCATCGAGATCCGGCGTGGCGCGGAGCCGGTGCGGTTCATCAAGCTCGGGGCGGGACCGTTCACGGACCGCCTGGTGACGAAATTCCAACTGCCGATCAGCGGCTGGCGCGGCCGCCGCGACGGCACGGACGGCACGGGGCGTCGCCGCGACGCCGGAATCGGGGGATAGGAACGTGCTCGAGGAGATCCGGATCAACTCGCTCGGCGTCATCGAGCAGGCCGCCGCGGAGTTCGCGTCGGGCCTGACGGTGCTGACCGGCGAGACCGGTGCGGGCAAGACCATGGTGGTCACCAGCCTGCACCTGCTCGCCGGGGCGCGCGCCGACCCCGGCCGTATCCGCGCCGGGGCCGACAAGGCCGTGGTCGAGGGGCGCTTCTCGCTGTCCGGGGCCAGCTCCGCCGGCGCCGTGCGGGAGGTGGTCGACGGTGCGGGGGGCGAGCTCGACGACGACGCCGTGATCGCGGTGCGCAGCGTGGCCGCGGACGGTAGGTCCCGCGCGTATCTCGGCGGCCGGAGCGTCCCGGTCGGCACGCTGTCCGAGTTCGCCGGGCCCCTGCTGACCGTCCACGGCCAGAACGACCAGCTGCGGCTGCTGCGCCCTGAGCGGCAGCGCGACCTGCTCGACGCCTTCGCGGGCGCGCCCGCGGGCAAGGCGCTGCGGAAGTACCAGGCGGTGCGCGAGGAATGGCTCGCCGCGCGCGCCGAGCTCGCCGACCGGACCACCCGGTCCCGGGAGCTCGCGCTGGAGCAGGACCATCTCACCGCGTCGCTCGCCGAGATCGACGGTGTCTCGCCGGTGGCCGGGGAGGACGTGGACACCGTCGAGAAGATCAAGCGGCTGTCCGATCTGGACAGCCTGCGGGAGGCCGCGGACACCTCGTACGCCGCGCTGACGGGCTCCGGGTACGGCGCCGACGGCGAGGGCGCCGGGTCGGTGCTCGATCTGCTCGGCACCGTCCGCGCCGCATTGTCCGGGTCCGACGATGCCGCGCTCCGCGCGCTCGCCGAGCGCGTCGAGGAGGCCGCCACCGTCGCCGGCGACGTGGCCACCGAGCTCGGCGGGTACCTCTCGGACCTGCCCAGCGACCCGTCGGAGCTCGAGTCCCTGCTCCTCCGGCAGTCGGAGCTCAAGACCCTGACCCGCAAATACGCGCCCGACATCGACGGCGTCATCGCCTGGGCCGACGAGGCGCGCGTGCGGCTCGAGGGGATCGACACGTCCGCGGAAGGCCTTGCGGCGCTGCAGGCCCGGGTCACCTCCCTCGAGTCCTCGCTCGCGGAGGCGGCGGTCGCGCTCACCGCGGCGCGCGTCAAGGCCGCGGGATCGCTCGGTAAGAAGGTCACCGGCGAGCTGCGCAAGCTGGCCATGGGCGGCGCGTCGATCACCGTCGACGTGGCACCCGACGCGCTCTCGCCCGAGGCCGAGGGGACCGGCGTCGTGGTCGACGGTGCGCCGCGCCGCGCCGGTGCGCACGGCAGGGACGTCGTCGAGTTCCGGCTCGTCGCGCACGACGGCGCCAATCCGCTGCCGATCGGCAAGTCCGCGTCGGGTGGCGAGCTCTCGCGCGTGATGCTCGCGCTCGAGGTGGTTCTCGCGGCGACCGAGTCGGGGCTCACCATGGTCTTCGACGAGGTCGACGCCGGCGTCGGTGGCAAGGCCGCCGTCGAGATCGGCCGGCGGCTCGCGGCACTCGCGCAGCGGCACCAGGTGATCGTCGTGACCCACCTGCCGCAGGTCGCCGCCTTCGCGGACACCCACCTGACCGTGGGGAAGCAGACGGGCAAGGGGTCCGTCACGTCCACCCTGACCGCGCTGTCGCGCGACGAGCGGATCGCCGAGCTGGCCCGGATGCTCGCCGGCCTCGGCGATTCCGACACCGGCCGCGCCCACGCGGAGGAGTTGCTCGAGGCGGCGGACTCGGACAAGGTCGCGCAGTCGGGGGCACATGCGAGCGCATAGCTAGGAGAATCCGCCGATTTCAGCGTGGCGACGGCATATATCGGGGCCGCGCCGATTTCGGCTGAATCGACGACGGCGGGGCACAGCACCAGTGCGGTGGAAGTTGCTCAAAGTTTCCAGTGTTGTCGGCGCGCCTCCCGTGACTTCTGTGACTCACGGGGCAGTATGTGCGGCATGAAGCTCACTGGCCTGCTGTCCCGCAACACGTCGAACCTGCCCGGCGTCACCGGCACCGCCCGGGTCGACAAGGACACCACGCGTCTGCTCGGCCGGATCGGCCGCGGCGACATCGTGGTGTGCGACGAGCTGGACCTCGACCGCACCACCGCCGACCTCATGGTCGAGGCGGGGGTCGCGGCGGTGGTCAACGCGTCGCCGTTCATCTCCGGGCGCTACCCGAACCTCGGACCCGAGGTGCTGGCGGCCGCCGGGATCGAGCTCGTCGACGACGCCGGCAAGGAGGTGTTCTCCCGCATCAAGGACGGCGCCAAGGTCCGCGTGCACGAGGGCCGCGTCTACGCCGGCGAGCGCGAGCTGGCAGAGGGCGAGGAGCTCACCGACACCGACGTCACCTCGCGGATGCTCGCGGCGCGCTCCGGCGTCGTCGATCACCTCGAGGCCTTCGCCGGCAACACGGTCGAGTTCATCCGGGTCGAGTCGCCGCTGCTCATCGACGGCGTCGGGATCCCCGATGTCGAGGTCAACCTCAGCGACCGCCACGTGCTCGTTGTCTCCGACGGCGCCGACCACGTCGAGGACCTCAAGCGCCTCAAGCCCTTCATCAAGGAGTACGCGCCGGTGCTGATCGGCGTGAACCGCGGCGCCGACGCCCTCGTCAAGGCCGGATACCGGCCGGACCTCATCGTCGGCGACCCCGAGATGATCACCACGAACACGCTGCGTTCCGGCGCGCAGGTCGTGCTGCCCGCCGCGCCCGACGGCCACGCTCCCGGTCTCGAGCGGATCCAGGACCTCGGTATCGGCGCGATGACCTTCCCGGCCACCTGCTCCGCGGCCGACCTCGCGCTGATCATCGCCGACCACCACGGTGCGTCGCTCATCGTCTCCGTCGGCCACTCCGCCTCGCTGGAGGAGTTCTTCGACGCCGGCCGTCGTGAGTCGAACCCGTCGACCTTCCTCACCCGCCTCAAGGTGGGCACCAAGCTCGTGGACGGCAAGGCCGTCGCGACCCTGTACCGCAGCCGCGGGCACGGCGGCGCGATCGCCCTGTTCATCCTCGCGGCGCTGGTCGCCGTGGTCGTCGCGGTGCTGGTCTCCAACCAGGGCCACGACCTGCTGCAGTGGGGCATCGACCAGTGGAACCGTTTCGCGCTCTGGGTCCAGGGCCAGTTCCGGGCCCTCTAGGTGCCCGGCCCGTCGCGCCGACTCCGTTCGCCCGGCGCTCGCCGCCCGGCCCTGGTCTGGGCGGCGGTGCTACTGGCCTTCGCCGTCGGTGTCGCGCTGGGCGGGGGAGTCCTCGCCCGGTTCACCACCGACGGTGACCTCAAGGACCTGCGCGCGCAGGTCGCCCAGCTCGAGCAGCGCAGCGCCGCACTCACCGATCGCGCGCGCGCGGCCGACGCCTTCGCGGACGCCGCGGCACCGTCGACCCTGGGGCGTGGGCTGAACGGCGTCCCGGTGCTGCTCGTGACCGCACCCGCGGCCGAAGCCGGGGATCTCGCGCAGGTCACCCGCCGGATCACGCAGGCGGGGGGCAGCGTCGCCGGCACGCTGACGCTGACCGCCGATCTCTACGCCGAGGACAAGGCCGAGCGCCTCCGGGGGGTCGTCGATAACGCGGCCCCGAACGGCGTCACCGTCGACGCCTCCCTCGTGGACCCCCGCGCCCGCGCCGGCGACCTGCTGGGCGCCGTGCTGCTGTCGCAGGGGAGCGTCCGGCCCCCGTCGAACGGGCGGGCCGACGCGCTGGCCGCCCTCAAGCAGGCGGGCTTCATCGATTTCGCGGGCCCGACGGTGCCCGGCGCGCGCGCCGTGGTGATCGTCACGGGCGGAGCGGTTCCCGGCGAACGAGCGGGCGAGGGGCAGGGGATCGGCCGCCTCGCGGCGGCGCTGTCGCGGCACGGCGACGGTGCCGTTCTCGCGGGCCGGACCGGATCGTCGCAGGGCAGCGGCCCCGTGGTCGTCGTGCGACAGGACAAGGAGCTCTCCGCGCGGCTCGCCACCGTCGACGATGCCGACACCGTCGTGGGGCAGGTGTCGACGGTGCTCGCCCTCGTGCAGGCGACGCGCGGCGATGTCCGCGCCTACGGATCGGGTGTTCGCTGACGGCAGGTGATAGATTGGAGTCCCGTAGATGAAGCAGGTTTGTCCGCTCGAATACGGGAGTCTCGTTGCCCTCTCCTCGCGTTGGCGCGCGTGTCGCCACCAAGCACATTTTCGTCTCCGGGGGCGTCGCGTCCTCGCTGGGTAAGGGCCTGACGGCCTCCAGTCTGGGACAGCTCCTCACCGCACGTGGTCTGCGCGTGACCATGCAGAAGCTCGATCCGTACCTCAACGTGGATCCGGGCACCATGAACCCGTTCCAGCACGGCGAGGTCTTCGTCACCGAGGACGGCGCCGAGACCGACCTCGACGTCGGCCACTACGAGCGGTTCCTCGACCGGAACCTCTCGGGCATCGCCAACGTCACCACGGGCCAGGTGTACTCGACGGTCATCGCCAAGGAGCGCCGCGGCGAATACCTGGGCGACACGGTGCAGGTCATCCCGCACATCACCGATGAGATCAAGGCCCGCATCCTCGCGATGCAGGCGCCCGACTCCGAGGGCATCGTCCCGGACGTCGTGATCACCGAGATCGGCGGCACCGTCGGCGACATCGAGTCGCAGCCCTTCCTCGAGGCCGCCCGCCAGGTGCGCCACGACGTGGGCCGCGACAACGTCTTCTTCCTGCACGTCTCGCTGGTGCCGTACCTCGCCGCGTCCGGCGAGCTCAAGACCAAGCCCACGCAGCACTCCGTCGCCGCGCTGCGCAGCATCGGCATCACGCCCGACGCGCTGATCCTGCGCTGCGACCGCGACGTGCCCGAGGGCCAGCGCAACAAGATCGCGCTGATGTGCGACGTCGACATCGACGGTGTCATCTCCTGCCCCGACGCGGGCTCGATCTACGACGTGCCGAAGGTGTTGCACCGCAACCAGCTCGACGCCTACGTCGTGCGGAAGCTGGGCCTGCCCTTCCGTGATGTGGACTGGACCGTGTGGGGCGACCTGCTCAAGCGCGTCCACGAGCCGCGGGAGACCGTGAACATCGCGCTGGTCGGCAAGTACATCGACCTGCCGGACGCGTACCTGTCGGTGACGGAGGCGCTGCGCGCCGGCGGCTTCGCCAACTGGGCCAAGGTCCAGATCTCGTGGGTCCCCTCCGACGACTGCGAGACCGACGCCGGCGCGTCGGCTGCCCTGCGCGACATGGACGGCATCCTCATCCCCGGCGGCTTCGGCATCCGCGGCATCGAGGGCAAGCTCGGCGCGATCCGCTACGCCCGCAAGCGCGGCGTGCCGCTGCTCGGCCTGTGCCTCGGCCTGCAGTGCATCGTCATCGAGGCCGCCCGGTCGGTGGGCCTCGACGGTGCCAGCTCCACCGAGTTCGACGACGACACGCAGTACCCGGTCATCTCGACGATGGCAGACCAGGAGCAGGCCGTCGCCGGCGAGGCGGACCTCGGCGGCACCATGCGGCTCGGTGCCTACCCGGCCTCGCTCGAGCGCGGCTCGATCGTGGCTCAGGCATACGGTTCGACCGAGGTCTCGGAGCGGCACCGGCACCGCTTCGAGGTCAACAACGCCTACCGGGACAAGGTCGCCGAGTCGGGCCTGACGTTCTCGGGCGTCTCGCCCGACGGGCACCTCGTCGAGTTCGTCGAATACCCCAAGGACGTGCACCCGTTCCTCGTGGGCACGCAGGCGCATCCGGAGCTGAAGTCGCGTCCGACCAGGCCGCACCCGCTGTTCGCGGCCTTCGTCGGTGCGGCGCTGAAGTACCGGTCCGAGCTCGAACTGCCGGTCGGCGTCCGCGCCGCCGCGGAAGAGGTACCGTCGAAGGATGACAGTTCCGACGGCCGAGCAGATGACTGAGCAGCTCGAATCGCTCGGTACCGGGCAGGCGCACGACTTCCGGGCGCTCAGCAGCGACACCGTCTACGAGGGGCCGATCTTCGCGGTCCGTCGGGACGAGGTGACGATGCCGGGCGGGGGCACGGCCATGCGTGACGTCGTCGAGCACGACGGTGCCGTGGCGGTCGTCGCGATGAACGACGACGGCGCGATCGCCATGGTGAACCAGTACCGCCACCCGATGGGGCGGCGGCTGCTGGAGATCCCCGCAGGCCTGCTCGATCACACGGGCGAGGAGGAGCCGGTGTGCGCCGCGCAGCGCGAGCTCGCGGAGGAGACGGGACTCGGCGCGCGCGACTGGCACGTCCTCGTCGACCTGGCCCCGTCGCCCGGCTTCACCGACGAGATGGTGCGCGTCTACTTGGCCACGGACCTGCGGTACTGCGAGATGGCCGAGCAGGAGGACGAGGAGCTCGACATGACGGTCGAGTGGATCGCCATGCCCGACGCCGTTCGGATGGTGCTCTCCGGCGAGATCGTCAACTCCACGTCGGTGAGTGCGATCCTGGCCGCCACCATGGTCACCGACGACGACACGCCGCTGCGCTGCTCCGACGCTCCCTGGCCCGGGCGTCCGACGGCCCTCGCCGCCCGCAAGGGCCGGCCCGTGGAGGGCGGGGCGTAGGGGTGGCGGACGCGCGGCTCGCCGGTCCACTCGATGACCAGCTGCGCGCGTACGTCGACCATCTCACGGTCGAACGCGGTGCCGCCGCGAACACGCTCAGCAGCTACCGCCGGGATCTCGCGCGGTACCGCGAGTACCTGAGCGGCTTGTCCGTGGGGGATCTCGGGGAGGTGACCGAGGCACAGGTCAGCGGGTTCCTCGTGGCGCTGCGCACCGGTTCCGAGGACCATCCGCCGCTGGCCGCGAGCTCGGCCGCCCGGTCGCTCATCGCCGTGCGAGGGCTGCACCGATTCGCGGCGGCGGAGGGATTCTGTCCTGCTGACGTGGCGCGGGAAGTCCGGCCGCCCGCGCCCGCGAAGCGGCTGCCCAAGGCGCTCCCGGTGGAGCAGGTGATCGCGCTACTCGAAGCCGCGGGCGGAGACGCCGAGTCCGATACGCCGTCGCGGTTACGGGATCGGGCGATGCTGGAGCTGCTGTACTCGTGCGGGGCGCGGATCTCCGAGGTCACGGCTCTGGACGTCGACGACATCGACGCGGAGTCCCGGTCCGTGGTGCTGCTCGGCAAGGGCGGAAAGCAGCGGGTGGTGCCGATCGGCCGGCCTGCCCTCGCGGCGCTGGACGCGTACCTGGTCCGGGGGCGGCCGTCGCTGGTGAAGCGGTCGAATCCGGCGCTCTTCCTCAACGTGCGGGGCGGGCGCCTGTCGCGGCAGTCGGCGTGGCAGGTGTTGGCCGCGGCCGCTGAGCGGGCGGGCATCGACACAACGACCACGCACGTCTCCCCGCACACGCTGCGCCACTCGTTCGCGACGCATCTGCTCGAAGGCGGCGCCGATGTGCGCGTGGTGCAGGAGCTTTTGGGCCACGCCTCGGTGACGACGACACAGGTGTACACGCTGGTGACGGTGCAGGCGCTGCGCGAGGTGTACGCGTCCGCACATCCGCGGGCGCTCGGCTGAACGCCGGTGCGGCTCGGGGCGGGTGCGGGCCGGCGGGTGCGAGGCGGGATCGGTCGCGGAGTGATGCGCCCGACGCATACCCTCTGACCTGCATCGATGCGTTGGGGGTTATGCGTTGATGGCATACCCGACGGTGGCGTTCAACGTTCGCGCACTGTTCGAGCAGCTGAGCGGGCGGGCAGAACGGGTGCGAGAACCCATCCGCACCCGTTGCGCGCGGCCGCACCCGGCACGCCGGGTGCGACTGGGCATTCCGGGTGCGGGAAGCCATCCGCACCCGTTGTGCGCGGCTTCGCAGCCCGGCTGCGGCGCACCGTCGAACCCGGGGAACGGGACGTTCGACCCGGCCGGACGGACGCAGCTGTGACAGTGACCCGCGTGCCGATGCGGCATCTGTTTCGGGCAGCGCACTAGGGTGGTGGGGAAGCAAGAAGGAGGTGGGCCAGTGGCGTCAGCGCCGGACGCGGAGAACCCGGGCCTGGACCTGGGTGAGCTGGAGCATCACCACGCACTGAAGCTCACGGCCGAGGAGGGGCTGGACGCCACCGGTCGGCCCAGCGTCGAATTTCCGGAGCCCACGCCCAAGGCCACGCACGGCCCCGCGCGCGTCATCGCGGTGTGCAACCAGAAGGGTGGCGTCGGCAAGACCACGACCACGATCAACCTCGGCGCCTCGCTGGCCTCCTACGGGCGACGGGTACTGCTCGTCGACCTCGACCCGCAGGGGGCGTTGTCCGCGGGGCTCGGCGTCGCGCACCACGAGCTCGAGCTCACGGTGCACAACCTGCTCATGGAGTCGCGCGTCTCCGCCGACGACGTGCTGCTGCGCACCCGGGTCGACGGGCTCGATCTGCTCCCGTCGAACATCGACCTGTCGGCGGCGGAGATCCAGCTGGTCAACGAGGTAGGACGCGAGCAGACCCTGGGGCGCGCGCTGTACCCCGTGCTGGACCGCTACGACTACATCCTCATCGACTGCCAGCCCTCGCTGGGCCTCCTCACGGTGAACGCCCTGGCCTGCGCGAACCAGGTGCTCATCCCGATGGAGTGCGAGTACTTCGCGCTGCGCGGCCTCGCGCTGCTCACCGACACGGTGGACAAGGTCAAGGATCGTCTCAATCCGCGGCTCGACCTCGCGGGGATCGTGGTGACGATGTTCGACGCCCGGACCCTGCACTCGCGCGATGTGATGGCCCGCGTCGTCGAGGTGTTCGGCGACGCCGTCTACCACTCGGTGATCTCGCGCACGGTCCGCTTCCCGGAGACCTCCGTCGCGGGGGAGCCGATCACGTCCTGGGCGCCGAAGTCGTCCGGCGCCAACGCCTACCGCGCCCTCGCGCGCGAGGTGATCGCGCAGGAGAAGTGAGCCCCACCGACACGCACCCGCTCGACGCGGAGCCGATCGAGGCCGCCGTGGAACCGGTCGCGCCCGACGACCCCGGACCCGGTCCCGACGGCGCGCCCCCCGTAGGCGGGCAGGTCGGGGAGCCGGAGGCACCGTCGGGCTTCACGGTGAAGCTCGCGAACTTCGAGGGACCGTTCGACCTGCTGCTGCAGCTGATCGGCGGGCATCGCCTGGACGTCACCGAGGTGGCGCTGCACGTGGTCACGGACGAGTTCATCGCGTACACCAAGCAGCTCGGTGCGCAGGCGGATCTGGACCAGACCACGGAGTTCCTCGTCGTCGCGGCGACGCTGCTCGACCTGAAGGCCGCGCGATTACTGCCTGCGGGCGAGGTCGAGGACGCGGAGGACCTCGCCCTCCTCGAGGCCCGCGACCTGCTGTTCGCGCGGCTGCTGCAGTACCGCGCCTACAAGCAGGTCGCCGAGCTGATGGCCCAGCTGGAGGCGAAGGCGAACCGTCGGTACCCCCGGGCCGTGGGCCTCGAGCCCCGGTTCGAGGAGCTCGTGCCGCCCGTCCGGCTGGGCGTCACCCCGGAGCAGTTCGCCCTGGTCGCGGCGTCGGCGTTCACGCCCAAGGTGAAGCCGACGGTGGGCCTCGGGCACCTGCACGTGCCGAAGGTGTCGGTCCCCGAGCAGGCCAAGCTCATCGCGGCGCGGCTGCGGGAACGACCGGACCACTGGTCGGGCTTCGCGGAGCTCGTCGCCGACTGCGACTCGGACATCGCCGTCATCGCCCGGTTCCTCGCGCTGCTCGAGCTGTACCGAGAGCGGGCGGTGCTGTTCGACCAGCCCGAGGCCCTCGGCGACCTCAAGGTCCGCTGGTCCGGCGAGAACGATGGCACGGTGGTGGGCGGGACCCGCGACGAGTACGACGACATCCCCGCGGAGGAGGACGAATGAGCGAGCAGGCGGAGGATTTCGCCCTGGCCCTGGGCATGGAGCCCGATGAGTTGCGATCGGCGCTCGAAGCGCTCCTGCTGGTGGTGGACGCGCCGGCGACCGCGGAACAGCTGGGTGCCGCCCTGGAGGAGCCGGAGGAGCGGATCACCGCCGACCTACGCGTGTGGGCCGGCGAGCTCGCCGAGCGCCGTTCCGGGATGGAACTGCGCGAGTCCGCCGAGGGGTGGCGCCTCTACAGCCGGGCGGAGTACGCGCCCTACGTCGAGCGCCTGCTGCTCGACGGGGTGCGGTCCAAGCTCACCCGCGCCGCGCTCGAGACCCTCGCGGTGATCGCCTACAAACAGCCCGTGACCCGCTCGCAGGTCGGCGCGGTGCGCGGCGTCAACGTCGACGGCGTCATGCGCACGCTCGCGGCCCGCGGCCTCATCGCCGAGGCCGGGGCGATCGCCGGCGCCACCACCTACGCGACGACCGAGATGTTCCTCGAGCGGCTCGGCCTGGCCTCCCTCGACGAGCTGCCCCCGCTCGCGCCGCTGCTCCCCGAGGTCGATGTGATCGAGGACCTCAGCGCCCACCTCGATGAGGAGCCTCGCTTCGCCAAGCTCGGCCGCGCCCGTGCCGCGGACATTGGCTTCGACCCCGACGCCTGACCCAGCACCGTACTTCTACGCGGAAACCGCAACAACCTCGTGTGTGTTCGTCCCGGTTTCCGGGTACAGGTGCAGTTCCGGGGTCGACGGTGCCGGGCCCGCCCAGCCGCGTCTGCGGAGTTGCGCGCGAGCTGCGCCACGAACGCCGCCCGCGCCGGCGCGCTCGTCAGCATGGTGGCGCTGACCAGGATCAGGATCCAGCCCTGGTCGGTGATCCGGTTCCAGCGCGCAATGTCGCGTTTGTGCTGGTCCGAGGCGCGGTGGTAGTCGCCCTCGTACTCGATCGCGATCCGATGCTCGGCGGATCCGAGGTCGGTGTGGATCGAAGTCCCGGGTACCGGGCACTGCGGCGCGAACATCACGAGGCCCGACCGGTGCACGATGAGGCGGGTGAACGTCTCCCACGGTGACTGTGCGCCGGGCACGACCTCGGCGAGCGCACGCCGCACCGCCGCGGCGTTGTGCAGGCCCGGGTGGTCACGGATGTACGCCCGGATCTCGGCCACCGTGGTCGCCGCGATACCGAACTCGTTCGGGCGGATGCACTGTTCGATCGCCGCGATCGCCTGATCGCGGTATTCGTGCCTGCCGAGGTCGAACGCGGTGCGCACCGCGGAGGTGGCGCGCCTGCCCAGCAGAAGGTGCACATCGTCGGTGGGCAGCGCTCCGGTGCGGATGATCACGCCGCTGCGGCTCCGCTGTCTCGGTAGCCACAGCTCGGGCGGCTGGCCCCCGGCGTATTCGATCCCGTGCAGGCCCGCCGCGGTCCATCCCGTGAACACCGCCTCCGGATACACGAGTTCGAGCGCATCGAGTCGATCGCGCAGGCATACCTCGTCTGCGCCCGACTGGCGGACGCCATGAATGACCTGCGTGAACAGCCGTCGCGCGCAGTACTCCGACTGCTCCTGCAGGAGCTCCCGCGTTCTTCTCTGCATACTCATTGGACGCACCAGCGGTCCGGTCGGATCCCCGGCGCCGACTTGTACGCGAAGACCGTGGCCGAGTCCAGCGTGGATGTCGCGGTTTTCGGGTACTAGTAGGGCGCGGTTAGGGTCTGGGCATGCCTGACATGTCCGTGGTGCTCAAGGAGGCGTTCCCCCTCGGTTCCCTCGGCCCGACGGTGCGCCGCTGGTGGCCGCTCGTCCTCACCGCGCTCGTGGCCGTGTTCACCGTCTGGGCGGCGACGGTGCCGTGGTTCGGGCTCACCGTCGGCCGGGTGGGTGTGCCGGTCGGCTTCACGGGCACCGGACGGACCGTGGGCACCGGCGACCACGGCATCGGCGCGAGTACCGACGGCGTGATTCCGTGGGGATACGCCACGGCCGGGCTCGCTGTGGTCGCGCTGATCCCGGTGGTCGTCGCGTCGGTGCGGCCGACCTTCGCCGCCCGCGGCCGCGCGATCGCGAGCGGCCTGTTCGGGCTCGCCGCTGTGCTGTCGATCCTGCTGTGGATCTTCCCCTCGATGATGACGAGCGGTCTCGACGACCTGACCGGCGGGAAGGAGGGTGGCGACCCGCTGTTCTTCCCACCGAGGGCCGGCCTGGTGTGGACCATCGTGCTCACCTCCGTGGCTGCGACGGTGCTGTTCATGGGGCGCCGCAACCGCCCGCTGAGCGAGGCGCGCGCCGCGCCGCGCTGACGAATACCGATTTCGGCCGCGACCTGCGATCATGGAGGGATCATGAACAGACCCGCTCGCCGTGATGGCACACCGGACAGAAACCGATCCAGCGCACCGAAACAGGGTGCCAGGAAGCCCCAGAAGCAGGCCGGCCGCCAGGGTGGCGTCCCCCGCCTTTCCAACGCGAAACCCGCACGCACGCAGAACGTCCCCGTGCCCGACCCGGAGGGCTACGCACCGTCGGACCACGGGACCGCGCCCGCGGCCCCGGGTGAGCAGATCCGGCTGCAGAAGGTGCTCGCGCAGGCCGGCGTCGCGTCGCGGCGCGTGGCCGAGGACATGATCGCCGACGGCCGCGTCGAGGTCGACGGCGAGATCGTCGTCGAGCAGGGGCGTCGAGTCGACCCGAACGTCGCGGTGGTCCGTGTCGACGGGGTGCGCGTGCTGGTGAACGAGAACCTCGTGCACCTCGTGCTCAACAAGCCCCGCGGCTGGCAGTCGACGATGAGCGACGACATGGGCCGACCCTGTGTGGGCGACATCGTCGCCGAGCGCGTCGCCGCCGGGCAGCGACTGTTCCACGTCGGCCGGCTCGACGCCGACACGGAGGGCCTGCTGCTGGTCACCAACGACGGAGAGCTGGCGCACCGCCTCATGCACCCGTCGTACGAGGTGCCGAAGACCTATCTCGCGTGGGTGCACGGCGAGGTGCCGCGCAGCCTCGGGAACAAGCTGCGCAGCGGCATCGAGCTCGAGGACGGCCCCGTGAAGGCGGACAAGTTCTCGGTGCTCGAGGCGTCCGAGGGCCGGTCGATGGTGCGCATCGTGCTGCACGAGGGCCGCAAGCACATCGTCCGGCGGCTTCTCGCGGAGGTGGGGCACCCGGTCGAGCGGCTCGTCCGCACGCACGTGGGGTCGGTCGCGCTCGGCGACCAGCGCCCGGGTTCGCTGCGCGTACTCGGCCGCGACGACGTGGGCGCGCTCTACAAGGCGGTGGGACTGTGACGCTCGTGATCGCCATGGACGGCCCGTCCGGGACGGGTAAGTCGACGGTGGCCCGCCGCATCGCCGAGAACCTCGGTGCGCGGTACCTGGACACCGGCGCTATGTACCGCGCCGCGACCGTATGGGCCCTGGACCAGGAGCTCGATCTGGCGGATCCGGCGGCCATCGCCGCCGGCACCGCCGACCTGCCCCTCGCGATGGGCTGCGACCCGCTGTCCGAGCAGGTCGAGCTCGACGAGATCTCGGTGACCCGCCGGATCCGTGAGGACGACGTGACCGCGGCGGTGTCCGCCGTCTCCGCCGTCCCCGAGGTGCGGGAGCAGCTGGTGGACTATCAGCGCGCGATCGCGGCCGACGACGAGACGCCGATCGTGGTGGAGGGCCGGGACATCGGCACCGTCGTCTTCCCCGACGCGCCGGTCAAGATCTACCTGACCGCGTCCGCGGAGGCGCGTGCGCAGCGCCGCCACGCGCAGAACCTGGAGCTGGGCCTGCCCAGTGACTACGAGGCGGTGCTCGCCTCGGTGCAGCGCCGCGACGGTCTGGACTCGACGCGGAAGGTCTCGCCCCTGCGGCCGGCCGACGACGCGATCGAGTTGGACTCGTCCGACATGAACCTGGAGGAGACCGTCGCCGCGGTGGCCGAGTTGGCCGAGCGCGCGCT
Source organism: Tsukamurella sp. NPDC003166 (assembly GCF_040611135.1). Classification (NCBI taxonomy): domain Bacteria; kingdom Bacillati; phylum Actinomycetota; class Actinomycetes; order Mycobacteriales; family Tsukamurellaceae; genus Tsukamurella; species Tsukamurella sp. NPDC003166. The sequence goes on along the minus strand of NZ_JBEXNL010000024.1, from coordinate 48,340 downwards.
CTCGTCCCGCAATGAGGAGGTCACGCGATGAGTGACAACGAGTTCGACTACGCCGGTTCCGATGCTGCGGACGGCACCTGGGACGACGAGGGCGACTTCGCCGACTACGAGGGTGATTTCGCCGATCTCGAGGCGGAGGCCGCCGAGGCCGCGGCGAAGCTGCCGACGGTCGCGATCGTGGGCCGCCCGAACGTCGGCAAGTCGACGCTGGTGAACCGGATCCTGGGCCGCCGCGAGGCGGTCGTCGAGGACATCCCCGGCGTGACCCGCGACCGGATCAGCTACGAGGCCAACTGGGCCGGCCGCCGGTTCCTGGTGCAGGACACCGGCGGGTGGGAGCCCGACGCCAAGGGGATGCAGCAGTCGATCGCCCAGCAGGCCGAGGTCGCCATGCGCACCGCCGACGCGGTCGTCGTGGTGGTGGACGCCACCGTCGGCGCCACGGCGACCGACGAGGCCGTCGCCCGCGTGCTGCGCCGCTCGAAGACGCCGGTCATCCTCGCCGCGAACAAGGTCGACGATCAGCGCACCGAGGCCGAGGCCGCGTCCCTGTGGTCGCTGGGGCTCGGTGAGCCGCACACGATCTCCGCGGCGCACGGCCGCGGCACGGGTGACCTGCTCGACGTGATCCTGGAGGCCCTGCCCGAGACGCCCCGCGAGGGCACCGGCGGCACCGGACCGCGCCGCATCGCGTTGATCGGCAAGCCGAACGTGGGCAAGAGCTCGCTGCTCAACAAGCTCACGGGCGAGAACCGTTCGGTCGTCGACAACGTCGCGGGCACCACCGTCGACCCCGTGGACTCGCTCGTCGAGCTCGGCGGCAAGACCTGGAAGTTCATCGACACCGCCGGCCTGCGCAAGAAGGTCAACCAGGCCAGCGGCCACGAGTTCTACGCGTCGCTGCGCACGAAGGGTGCGATCGAAGCCGCCGAGGTCGCGATCGTGCTCATCGACGCCTCGCAGCCGATCACCGAGCAGGACCTGCGGGTGCTGTCGATGGTGATCGAGTCCGGCCGCGCGCTGGTGATCGCCTACAACAAGTGGGATCTCGTCGACGAGGACCGGCGCTACCAGCTGGAGAAGGAGATCGACCGGGAGCTCGTGCAGATCCCGTGGGCGCTGCGCGTGAACATCTCCGCGCAGACCGGCCGCGCTCTGCAGAAGCTGGTCCCGGCGATCGAGACCTCGCTGGAGTCGTGGGACAAGCGCATCCCGACGGGCCGCCTGAACAACTGGCTGCGCGAGGTCATGGCCGCGACCCCGCCGCCCCTGCGCGGCGGCAAGCTGCCGAAGGTGCTGTTCGCCACGCAGGCCGCCACCCGCCCGCCGACCTTCGTGCTGTTCAGCTCGGGCTTCCTCGAGGCGGGCTACCGGCGCTTCCTGGAGCGGAAGCTGCGGGAGGAGTTCGGATTCGAGGGTTCGCCCGTGCGAGTGAACGTCCGGGTCCGCGAGAAGCGCGCGCGGAAGTAGCGTGAGCTCTCCGGCCGCCGGTGCGGCGGGTCCGACGGTGCCCGGCGTCGTCCCGCGCCGCCAGGTCGTGGCGTGGTGCACCTGGGACTGGGGGAGCGCCGCGTTCAACGCGGTGATGACCACCTTCATCTTCACCGTGTACCTCACCGGCGCCGTCGGGAAGGATCTGCCGGGGTCGATCAGCGCGACCAGTTGGTTGTCGTGGGCGATGGCCGCGGCGGGCCTGGTCGTGGCGGTGCTCGCGCCCGTGCTCGGCGGTCGGTCGGATGCCGCCGGACGGCGGAGGTTCTCGCTCGCGGTGTGGAGCGCCGTCGTCACCGTGTGCACCGCGGGCTGCTTCTTCGTGCGCGACGAGTACCAGTACCTCTGGCTCGGCCTGCTGCTGCTGGCCGTCGGCACCGTCGCCTTCGAGCTGGCGAACGTGCCCTACTACGCGATGCTGCGGCAGGTCTCGACACCCGAGACCATCGGGCGCGTGTCCGGAATCGGCTGGGCCTGCGGGTACTTCGGCGGCATCGTGTTGCTGCTGCTGTGCAACTTCGGCTTCATCGCCGGCGACGGCCCGACGCGGGGGTTCCTCGACGTTCCCACCGAGGGCGGGCTGAACATCCGGCTGGTGGCGGTGTTCGCGGCGGTCTGGTTCGGCGGGTGCGCCCTGCCGGTGCTGTTCGCCGTCCCCGAGCTCCCGCCCGACGGGACGGCGCACCGTCGGGGGATCGTGGGCGCGTACCGCGAGCTGTTCGCGACCATCGGATCGCTGTGGCGCGAGGACCGCAACGTCGTGTGGTTCCTGGTCTCGTCGGCGGTGTTCCGCGACGGTCTCGCGGCGACCTTCACCTTCGGCGCGGTGCTGGCGCATTCCGTGTACGGCATGAGCGAGTCGACGGTGCTGCTGTTCGGGGTGGCGGCGAACGTCGTGGCCGCGCTGGGTGCGGTGATCGCCGGGCGGTTCGACGATCGGATCGGCCCGAAGCCGGTGATCGTGACGTGCCTCGTGGGGATGCTGGTCGCGGGGACGGTGCTGCTGTTCGTCCGCGGCGAGGCGATGTTCTGGGTCTTCGGCCTGATGCTCACGGTGTTCGTGGGCCCCGCGCAGTCGTCCGCCCGGTCGATGCTGGCGCGGATGACGGTGCCCGGGCGGGAGGGGCAGATGTTCGGCCTCTACCAGACCACCGGGCGCGCCGCGTCGTTCCTCGGTCCGGCGCTTTTCGGCCTGTTCGTGTGGGCGTTCGGCACCGACCGCGCCGGCATCGGCGGCATCATCGTGGTGTTGGCGCTGGGGCTGCTGCTGTTGGCCCGGGTGCGGCCGGCCCGAGATCGCGCGCTGGCGGGGGCGAGTTAGGCGAGGTCATGCGTGGCCGGCGAGGCGCAGCAGCGCAACGCCTTTCGATCGACTCTCGGATTCCGTCCGGTTTGGACAAGCCAGTCAGCGGCGCACCGCGTGACGAGGGTGGCGTCAGGTGGGGGACTCGGCGTCGCGTGGGGGACGGTTGAACCCACACGAGAAGCGCGGCGTCCGATGAGGGAGCGAACGTCAGAGCCGCGGGGTGGTGTCGCGCGGGGGACGGTGGTGTCGCGTGGGGGACGACGTGGCCCGTCGTCGCCGCACCGGTCGGCGTCAGCCGTCGGCCGACGGGAGGGTCGGTGGCGGGCGGCGGTGCGACCTGGTCAGCGCGGCGCGGCCGCCGAGGTCGAGGGCGTGGCGGGCTTCGCCGGCGCTGCGGGTGTGGCCGATCCGGGCTTGGCGGCCGCGGGCGGGACGTCGGTGCCGGGAGGGAGCACTGCGGCGATGGCCGGGTAGTCCACGGACAGGCGCAGATTGAGCACGGGGCCGTTCGGGGTGTTCGGCATCGCCTTGCGGACGTTGTCCATGAGCTGCGAGAGCTGGATGCCCACGCCGGTGGCGCTGCCGCCCGGGAACGCCGCGAGGATCGGCTGCATCAGGCTGACCAGCATCGGCGAGGCGGTCTCGAGGCCCTCGATGGCGTCGGGGGTGAGGATGGCCTCGAGCGCGGCGCTGAAGCCGTACTGCTTGTTGTTGATCTGGTCGAGCATCGCGATGACGCGCTTCGAGTCGCCGTTGTGCAGGGGCTTGAAGTCGAGCGCCGAGCGGAACGCGGGGATCATCGCGCCGATGGCGGGGTCCGCGGCCTTGATCGCCGCGACCACGGTGGGGAAGGTCGTCGCGGTCGAGAGCCGCTGCGTGTCCTGCATCGCCTGCGCCACGCTTCCGAGCGCTGTGAGGAGCGGCAGCATCGCCTTCGAGGAGGCGTCGACGTTCGTCAGGACCTGGCTCATCCGCGGCCGCAGCGCGTCGTTGTTGACGTCGCCGATCGTGGTGATCATGTTCGAGACGGTGCTGTCCTTGATCTGCCTGGTCGGGGCCAGCTCGGCGCCGTCACGCAGGGCCCCGCCGCCGTCGTGCGGGGTGAGGATCACTTCGGAGACGCCGAACAGGTTGCCGGCCGAGAACGCCGCCTCGACGTTGTTGGTCAGGCTGCGGCCCTGCGGCCCGTCGAGCCGCAGGGTGACGCCCTGCTGGGCGTTGCCGAGCGCGGTGACGGAGGTGACGGTGCCGACCTCGACGCCCTGGATGCGGACCTTCGCGCCCTCGGTGATTCCGGCGGCCACCGTCGGCGTGCGGAGGGTGAAGGTGAACACGTCCTGCGGGCGGAGTGCTTGCACGCCCCACGCCGCGAGCGCGAGGAGAGCGATGCACGCCGTGAACGCGACGCCACGTCGCCGCAGCTGGGCGGAGGACGGGGAGAAGCCCGGCACCGGATTGAGATCCACGAATAGACAAATTATCCGGTGTTGTCTGAAATCCCCGCTCCACGAGGTGCATTTGTGCTGACTGTCACCTGTGTGCCGCCGGTGTGACGGCGCACACCCCACGCGCCGGCGGCGAGGACGGCGACGGTGAACAGCACGTACGAACTGCCGATGATCTGCTGCCACCACGCCCACGCCAACTCGCGGTCGGCGCGGCTCGGCAGCAGCCAGTGCGGGCCGACGTAGAACAGCACCGTCGCGAACGCGACCGTCCGCCCGAACGCGGGCCTGCGCGCACCGTCGGCGAGGGCGAGGAAGCCGAGGAGCAGTGCCGGTGCCACCCAGACCCAGTGGTGCGACCAGCTCACCGGCGAGATCAGTAGCACCGCGGCGGCGTTGACCATCAGGGCGACCGGGAGTGCGCCGTCGGCGAGCAGTCGGCGCATCCATACGGCGGCCAGCGCCACGGCGACCAGCGACAGTGCCAGCCACAGCGCGGTCGAGATCCCCTTGTCGAATCCGAGGCGGAACACCAGGCCCTTGATCGACTGGTTGCCGGCGAAGTACGGCGGTCCGATCCGGCTCGTCTCCTTGAGGGTGTGGAACCAGTACTGGCGCGACTCGTCGGGCATCACGGCCCACGCCAGCGCGACCGAACCGGCGGCGCCGGCGATGCTGGTCGCGAGGGCGCGCCAGTCGCGGTGCAGCAGGAACAGGAGCAGGAAGCCGGCCGGGGTCAGCTTGATGGAGATCGCGATGCCGATCAGCAGTCCACGCGGCCAGCGCGGGTTCCGGGCCAGCACGTCGGCGGCGATCGCCGCCATGAGCAGCGCGTTGACCTGACCGAAGCCGAGGGTCTGCCGGACGGGTTCCAGGTATTCGGCGAGCGCCGTGCCGGCGAGCACGATCGCGAGCCGGGTGCCCCGGTCCATCGCTGGCCGCGCTCGGGCGAGGACCAGCCACAGCGTGAGCGCGATCGCGCCCAGCGACAGCGCGAACATCACCGCCCCGGCGGCTCCCGCCGGGAGCATCGCGAGCGGGGCGAAGGCGATCGCGGCGAGCGGCGGGTAGGTGAACGGGAGCGCGATGTCGCCGATGGGCGGCAGCTGCCCGTACAGTGCGCCGCCGTCCAGCCAGGTGCGCGCGCCGAGCCGGTAGACGAGCAGGTCGAGGAACCCGTGCCAGGTGTTCAGTGCCAATCCGACGACCGTCGCGATCACGAGGAGGACCGCAGCTGCGGCGACCCGGCGACGCGGGGTGGACATCGCGGATGACAGATGATGCATCGGGCTCGGCACCGAGCCAGGGTAGCCCGCGGATCAGTCGATCTGGCCGATGGGCTGGCGCTTCTCCGCCTGGAAGGCGTCCTCCGCGCGGCCGCGGGCCCAGTAGCCCGAGATGGAGATCCGCTCGCGCGGCACCTCCAGCTCGCGGAGGACCTTGCGGATCGCCTTGATCGACTCGCGCTCGCCGTGTGCGAAGACCTGCGCGCTCGTCCGGTCCGCCGGCCAGTCGGCGACCGCGATCTGCCGCGCCAGGAACTCGGTATCGGCCACGTCCGGATTGACCGCCCAGCGCACGCCCACGCCCGCGGGCGCGCGCAGATCGACGCGGTCGTCGTCGGTCTCGACCTCGATGATCGCCGCGCCGCGGGCGTCGCCGGGCAGGGCCTCCAGCGCGGCGGCGATCGCCGGCACGGCCGACAGGTCGCCGGTGAGCAGGTGCCAGCCGGCACCGTGGTCGGGGGAGTAGGCGCCACCGGGGCCCATCAGGCGCATCGTGTCGCCGGGCTGCGCGCGCTGCGCCCACGGCCCGGCCAATCCCTCGTCGCCGTGCACCACGAAGTCGATCGCGATCCGGCGCGTGGCGCGGTCGAAGGCGCGGACGGTGTACGTGCGAGTGGAGTCGCCGAACTGGATCTTGACGTAGGAGTCGGTGGCGGCCAGGCCGGGCAGGTCCGGGTCGCCGAAGGTCGCGAGGGACTCGCCCGCCGCGGTCACGCGGACGAGGTGGCGCCCGACGGGTTCGGTGTGCACGACCGTCAGCTCGTGGACGGGGCGCTGGCGGCGGGCGGGTGCGGTGCGGTTATCGGTTTCAGCATTAGTCACGCCTCCACCGTACGCCTCGATTCTTAGGGTGTCCTAATTCGATGGTGCGTCGGACGGCGCGGACGACACTGTCGAAGGTGCGCCGCGCGACTACGATCGTTGACCATGACGGCACGTGCAGCGAGTGGCAAGGATCTGCGCAAGACGGTCTCCCGGGCGTCGCAGGCGGCGTTCACCCCGGACGGTCGGGATCCGGTCACGATCATCCGCGAGCAGAACAGCACGCGGATCCAGGAACTGGTCCCGGTGCGGATCGCGCGGATGCTGCACTCGCCCTTCGCCTTCTACCGCGGCGGCGCCGCGCTCATGGCGCACGACCTCTCCGATCAGCCGAACACCGGGGTCACGGTGATGAGCTGCGGCGATGCGCACATCGCCAACTTCGGCCTGTTCGCCTCGCCGGAGCGGAGGCAACTGTTCGACGTCAACGACTTCGACGAGGCGGGCAACGCGCCGTGGGAGTGGGACGTCAAACGCCTCGCGGCCAGCGTCATGATCTCGGCGCGCGACAACGGGCAGACCGAGGCGCAGGGACACGACGCCGTCGTGGGCGCCGTCGGTGTCTACCGCGCGACGCTCGCCCGGATGACGGCGATGACCGCGCTCGACCGCTACTACGCGTCGGTCGACGTCGACGGGCTCACCGCCCAGGCGGCGGGCGACAAGCCCCTCAAGGAACTCATCGAACAGACGGCGAAGAAGGCCCGCAAGCGCACCTCCGCCCGCATGGTGGAGAAGATCACGGCCACCCGGGAGGACGGCGAGCCGCACATCGTCGCCGACCCGCCCACACTGGTCCCCGCTCCGGCCAAGCTCGTCGAGGGCTTCGACGGCGTGTTCGGCCGCTACCTCGACACCCTGCGCCCCGACGCGGCCGCCCTACTCGGCCAGTTCCGGGTGCTCGACTGGGCGCTGCGGGTGGTCGGCGTGGGCAGTGTCGGCACCCGCTGCTTCATCGTGCTCCTCGGCCGGGACACGCCGGACGGCACCACCGAGAGCCTGTTCCTCCAGGTCAAGGAAGCCGCCCAGTCGGTCCTGCAGACCTACGGAAAGCTCGGCCCCGCGGTGATGCCGCCCCGGGCACCGTCGAGCGGGGCCCAGGCCTGGCGCGTCGTCGCCGGGCAGCAGACGCTGCAGGCGCAGTCCGACTCCTTCCTCGGCTACACGCCGACGATCAGCGGCTACGACTTCTACTGGCGCCAGTTCCGGGACATGAAGGGCTCGATCGCGCCGGAGCTGCTCACCGTCGACCAGTTCGCGCAGTACGGCCGGGCGTGCGCGGTGGTGCTCGCCCGGGCGCACGCGCAGTCGTCCGGCGCGGCGGCCGCCTCGGCCTACCTCGGCAAGTCCACGGAGTTCGACGAGGCGATCGCGCGGTTCGCAGGCGCCTACGCCGATCAGAACGAGAAGGACTACGCCGCAGTCAAGGCCGCGGTGAAGGCGGGCGTCCTGCCGTGCGCCGACGAGGGGGTTTGACACTCTTAGCGCGACTTTGACGGCGCCGGACCTTCCGCCCGTGTCGCGGCCCGCGTAGACCGGTAGTCGTGACTCTGATGGAGGTTCTGCCCTCACTCGCCCGCGCCGGCGTCGCCCGGTCCTTCGACCCCACGATTTGGCCGGACGGCACCGCCATGGACGGCGACGAGGTGCTCATCGCCGGCACCCCGGCGTCCCTGCTGGCGGGCGGCGGACCGTCTGGCCTCCCCGTGGTGGTCGTGCGGATCGCGCGCCTGGTGCGCTCGGGCCCCGTCGTCCTGTGCGAGGTCGACGGTGCCGTTCCCGCGCACGCCGAGCTCGCCGATGTCGCGTGGCCGGGGGCCCGGCTCGCCGGGGCGCGAATGCGCCAGCTGCTGGTCCGCGGGTGCGACGGTGCCCGGCTCGCCGCCCGCGTCGAGGTGCCGGTCGACGTGCCGGTCGATGCGCTGATCGCGCTCGCGCTGCGGATGCCGCGCGGAGTCAGGACGCCAGATCTTCGCGCAGGGTGCGTGCAATGCGATGGGGACGTCGGACTCGAGGGTTGGACCGGGGGGAAGTTCAACGATCCGAGGGGCAATGATGACCGCCGCTACCGCGACACCGGAGTACACCGAGGCCTGGAACGATTGGCATGAGCAGCGCGAGCGCGAGCTCGCGGCGCCGAACGGCTGGCTGTCGATCACACGGCTCGAACGACTCGGCTCGGAACCGGAGCGGTTCGACGGGATTCCGGGCCGGTGGCACCACGACGGGGTTGCCGCGTACGTGACCGCGGAGCCCGGCGACGACATCGCGGTCGACGGCACCCGGCGCTTCGAGTCGGGCCCCGTCGCCGCCGGTGAGCTCGTCGCCGCCGGCGACGTCGAGATCGAGGTGGTGCACCGCGGCCACGGGTACCTGATCCGCGTGCACGACCCGAGCGCCTCGACGGTGCGCGACTTCCGCGGGGTGCCCGCGTTCGCGCCGGACCCCGCATGGGTACTGACCGGCCGGTTCGAGCCCTACGCCGCGCCGCGGTCGATCACCGTCGGGGCGGTCGCCGAGGGGCTCGAACACGTCTACCTCGCCCCGGGCGAGATCGTGCTCGATCACGATGGGGCCGAGCACCGCCTGATCGCCTTCAACGGCAAGGCCGGCGGACTGCAGGTGCTGTTCACCGACGAGACCTCGGGAGTGTCGACCTACGCCGCGAACCGCAGCGTGTCGGTCCCGCTGGATGCCGCCGCACTCGTCGAGGGCGGACCCGTGACCGTCGATCTCAATCGCGCGGTGAACCTGCCGTGCGCGTTCATCGACTTCGCGACCTGCCCGCTGCCGCCCGCCGGGAACCGGCTGCCCTTCGCGGTGACGGCGGGGGAGAAGGTCCCCTACGAGCGGCGCTGACCGACCGCCCCGGGCGGTCGATTACGCTCGGTGCGTGGACAATTTCCGCGATGTGGCAGGGCCGGACGGATACGCGGCCGAGGGTGGGCGCATGCGGCGCGGGGTGCTCTACCGCTCCAACGCCCTCGACGCGGAATCGATCGACGCCGCGCGGCTCGCGGCCGCGGGCCTGACCGGCGTGTTCGACCTGCGGATGACGGTCGAGGTCACGCCCAAGCCCGATGTGGTGCCCGACGGTGCGCGGTACGTCCGGTTCAACGTGATCGGCGACGAGGTCGCGCTCGGCGCCCTGGACCCGACGTCGCTCAAGGACGCCGACGGTGCCCGGGGCATGCTGACCGACGTCTACCGGATGTTCGTCACCGAGGACAACGCGCGCGCCCAGTTCGCCGGCCTGGTGCGGGCGATCGCGGATGAGCCCGGCGCGCAGGTCTTCCACTGCAGCGCGGGCAAGGACCGGACGGGGTGGGCCGCGGCGATCGCGCAGCGCCTGGTCGGGGTGTCCGCGGACGATGTGATGGCCGATTACCTGCTCACCAACGAGTACTCGGCGGCGACGATCGACAAGATCGCGGCGGGCGCCACCGCCGAGCGCGGCGCGGCGATCGGCGAGGCCGCCCGGGTGCTGGCCGGTGTGTTCCCCGAGGCCCTCGAGGCGGCCTTCGCCGAGGCGGACGCGCGGTACGGCGGTTTCGACGGCTACGTTCGTGACGGCCTGGGCCTGGACGACGGCGTGGTCGAGCGGCTGCGCGCGAAGCTGGTGGCTTAACCCGCCTTCGTGCCGTGGGTCGAGAACCGTCCGTCGTCCTGTTTGAAGCCGACGGAGTCGATCGAGCATTCGAGGCCGCCGTCGCGGATCGACGTGCAGGACGCGCCGTGCACCGACAGGCGTGCACCCTCGGGCAACATGCGGGGGCGGTCCTGCGAGGTGATTTTCTCGAGGTAGCGCCAGCCGCGGGCGGTGATCTCGATGGCCTCGGGCCGCACGCTGCGCCCCTTGACCGTGATCCGCGTGCCTGCGGGGGCGGAGATTCCGCACCGCACGGTGGTGGGATCGGCGGAGACGGAGCACATGCGCTTGCCGCCGTCGTAGCGGTAGACGAAGGCGTAGTCGCCGCCGTCGGTGCGATACCGATCCGCGTCGATGGCGGGTTCCGCGAGCGCGGGCGTCGCGACGGCGACGGACCCCACCACGGCCGCCAGCATCAGTAGTCCACGCCTCATACGGTCGACTGTAGCGCGGATTCAGGGTGTTCCGCCGCCGGTCAGGCGGACGATCCGGTCGTCGCCGGGCCGCGGGCTGCCGCGACCGTCGGTGTTATTGGTGAGGATCCAGGTCGATCCGTCGGGTGCGCGCACCACGTCGCGGATCCTCCCGAACTCGCCCCGGTGCTGTTCGGTCGAGGTACCGGGCGCGGACAGCGGTACCGTCCGGACGCGCTGGCCCCGGAGGTTGGCGACGAGGACATCGTTCCCGATGATCGCGATGCCGCTCGGACTCGCGTCCCGCGGCGACCACTGCTGCAGCGGGTCGACGAAGCCCTCGCGCCGGGCGATCCCCTCGACGACCGGCCACCCGTAGTTGCCGCCGGGCCGGATGAGATTGAGCTCGTCCCAGGTGTTCTGGCCGAACTCACCGGCGTACAGCGCACCGTCGGGCGCCCACGCCAGGCCCTGGGCGTTGCGGTGGCCGTAGCTGTAGACGAGCGAGCCGGGGAACGGGTTGTCCGGGGGCGCGGCACCGTCGGGCGTCATCCGCAGGAGCTTGCCGCCGAACGCACGGAGGTTCTGCGCGTCGTCGCGCCGTCCGGCGTCGCCGACGGTGGCGTAGAGCATCCCGTCCGGCCCGAACGCGATGCGACCGCCGTTGTGGACCGAGGCCGCGGGCAGGCCCGTGAGGATCGTGCGGGCCGCACCCAGGGTGTACGCGCCCGGGGCGCCCTGCAGCGGCATGCGGACGATCCGGTTGTCGTCGGCGCTGGTGAAGTAGGCGAAGAGGTCCCCGTCGCGGACTGCGATCCCGAGCAGTCCGCCCTCGCCGCGCGCCACCACCCCGTCGACCCGGCCCACCTCACGCGGCTTGCCGCCGACGATCTCGACGATCCGGGCCCGGTCGCGTTCGCTGACCAGGGTCGCGCCGCCGACGAAGGCGATCGACCACGGGGCGTCGAGTCCCATCGCGATGGTGTTCCCGGGGGCCGCACCGACGCGCGGGCTCGGCTCGGGGCCCTTCGACGGTGCGCCGCCGCACCCCGCGAGCGCCAGCGTGGCCACGAGGATCGCGACTGCGACGCCGTGGGGCCGGGGTGTGGTGCGCATGGCGTCCAGAGTAGGGCGAAAGGTCCGATTCCGTGGGCGACGGACGCGGCCCGTGCTGGCGATTTCTTGTCCGAGTGACGCATGGGGTAGTCTCTGACAGCACGCAAGAGCGGGCCACGGGCTGTGGCGCAGCTTGGTAGCGCACCTGACTGGGGGTCAGGTGGTCGCAGGTTCAAATCCTGTCAGCCCGACATAGAAGAACCCCTTCCGACCAGTTCGGAAGGGGTTTCTTGCGCCTCGGGGTAGTAGTTTATCCAGTGTCGGATCAACTCCTTCGCCTAGAACTTGCCGACTACCGACCAGCGTGCTGCCTGGCTAGCGGACGCCCTCCCCGAACATCACGGACGAGGACTGGCGCAGATCGTTCTCAAAAACTGATCTCGGGCGAATCATGCCCGGGTCGCTGGCTCGTGCGGGATCGATGCTCGCAGCGGCTTGGTTCACCTTACGTGGGCACGAAGTGTCCTGGCCGCTTGAACCGAGTCGGTACGATCTGCTGGTATGTCGCGATGAACGAGTTGTTCGAGTGCAGGTGAAAACCACTGTGTCGCAGGTGCGTGGTACGTGGAAGGTCTACCTTTCGACGTGTCGTCAAGGCCGTCTGCCTTACCGTGCGGATGAGATCGACGAATTCTTCATCATCGACGGTGAGTTCGGCTGTTTCCGCATTCCTATCGGTGCAGTCGAAGGACTCCAAGCGATCCATCTGTCGGCCTACGCGGACTATCGAGTAGAAGGTTTTGACGGGGCTGCAATCGCGCCTGCTGGTGGTGTGCTCGGATAATTCGTGGCCCAGTTGGTTGGCGGTCGTCGCGGCCCGACCTCCATGGTTGGTCGCCGTGGTGCGGCTGTCATAGGTTCCGGACATCGCACTACGAGGGCTACACCCTGCGAGACCCTCTCAGCCGATCTTGTGGTGCCGATGCTCCTGCTTCCGCGGTTTGCCTCGCTCCTGATGATCAAGGTGAGGCATGACGGGATACGTTCTGGTACTACCGAACTCGTCGCTCGTGTCGCGCCTCATCACGAACATGCACGGGGTCGACGCCGGCGGTGTCCGGCGGCTCGGCGAGGATCTGGCGGAACGGCTCGGCACCGTCGGGACCGAGGAACCGATACCGTACCTGCCCATGACCGACGAGTACTACGACCACTCGATCGCCCTGCACCGGCACGTCTCGCCGGGCCTGACCGGTGGTGCGGCCCACCGTCGGCGGCGGGCATGATGATCGGCCGGAGTACGGCGACGACGAGGGGAGTCCGGTGCGCGAGAAAGGTCTGATCCCCCGGGGCACGGCCGCGTCGCGGGCGGTCACCGCACGGACGCAGGTGGTCATGGAGCTCACCTCGGAGCTCAATCACCTCCGGCACGGCGACCTCGAGGCGCGGCAGGAACTGCTCAGCCGGATACTCGGGCGTCCCGCGCCCGCGACGCTCACCCTGTACCCGCCGTTCTACTGCGACCACGGGCTCGGACTGGAGTTCGGCGAGCGCGTCTTCGTGAACCAGAACTGCTCGTTCTACGACATCGGCGGCATCCGCATCGGCGACCGCACGATGATCGGCCCCGGGGTCACGCTGGCGACGGCGGGGCACCCCGTCGACCCGACCGGGCGGTTCGACGGGATCACGACCGCACCTATCGACATCGGGCCGAACGTCTGGATCGGCGCGAACGCGACGGTGGTGCCGGGGGTGCGGATCGGTGAGGGATCCGTCGTCGCTGCGGGCGCGCTCGTGACGAGGGACGTTCCGGCCAACTGCGTGGTCAGCAGCGCCGGCCACATCGAACGCCGGACATCGGCGCCCGTGGATCATCCTCCTCAGCAGGACGGGCACCGTCGGGAACGAGGGAGGTGATTCCGTCCTGAAGGGTGCGCGTCCGGGAGTAGCTTGTTGTACACCCGACGACGCGAGGTAGCGCCTTGACGACCATCCCTCAGCAACTCCTGCGGCGCAAGCCGATCGGACCGGATGCGGGTGACTCACCGCTGGTCCGGACGATCGGGCTCTTCCCGCTCATGGCGATCGGCATCAGCTGCACGATCGGCACCGGCATCTTCTTCATCATGTCCGAGGCCGTGCCCCTGGCGGGCCCCGCGGTGGTCTGGTCCTTCGTGATCGCCGGCGCCGTCGCGGGCCTGACGGCGCTCTGTTATGCGGAACTCGCCGGCGCGGTGCCGGTGTCGGGATCCACCTATTCGTACGCCTTCGTGACGATGGGCGAGGGCACGGCGATGCTCGTCGCCGCCTGCCTGTTGCTGGAGTACGCCGTCTCCGCGGGGGCGGTCGCCGTCGGTTGGTCGCAGTACCTGAACGAGCTGCTGGGCAACCTGTTCTCCGTGCACCTGCCGCACGCGCTGGTCAACGCGCCGGAGGAGGGCGGCGTCGTCAACCTGCCCGCGGTGATCCTCATCGCGCTGTGCGCGCTGCTCCTGGTCCGCGGCACCAAGGAGTCCGTGGTCACGAACGCGATCATGGTGTGCATCAAGCTCGCCGTGCTGCTGTTCTTCATCGCGGTCGGCATCGCCGGATGGAACTCCGACCATTTCGCGGACTTCGCGCCCTACGGGATCAGTGGCATCGCGGCCGGGGCCGGGGTCATCTTCTTCTCCTTCATCGGTCTCGACGCCGTGTCCACCGCCGGCGAGGAGGCGAAGAACCCGAAGCGCAACCTGCCGCTGGCGATCCTGCTCGCGCTGCTCGTCGTCATCACCCTCTACGTCGGCGTCGCCGTGGTCGCGATCGGGGCTCAGCCGGCCGATCAGTTCGCGGGTCAGGAGGCGGGGCTGTCCGCGATCCTCGCGAAGGTGGTCGGGGCGTCCTGGCCCTCGACGGTGCTCGCCATCGGCGCGGTGATCTCGATCTTCAGTGTCACGCTCGTGACGCTGTACGGCCAGACGCGCATCCTGTTCGCGATGTCGCGCGACGGCATGATTCCGAAGGCGTTCGGCAGGGTCAACGAGCGCACGCGCACGCCCGTGCACAACACGCTGATCGTGGCGGCCGTCGTCGCCGTACTCGCCGGCGTGATCCCCATCAACTTCCTCGCCGAGATGACCAGTATCGGCACCCTGGCGGCGTTCCTCGTGGTCTCCGTCGGCCTCATCATCCTGCGCCGGCGAGAGCCCGATCTGGAGCGCGGCTTCACCGTGCCGCTCTACCCGCTCACGCCGATCCTGTCGATCGCGGGGTGCATCTGGATCATCACCCAGCTGCGCCCGATCACCATCGTGGTATTCGTGGTCTGGGCCGCCCTCTTCCTCGGCTTCTACTTCCTCTACGGCAGGAAACGGTCGATCCTGGAGCCGGGCAACGCCGAGCCCGTTCCCGACGTTCCGCTCACGACGGCCATCCGCATCGAGAAGGACGAGCCGTGAGTCTCCTGGTCGGCGTCGACACCGGGCGTCGCTCCGCGTCCGCGCTCGCGCTCGCGGCGCAGCTCGCGAACTCCCTCGACACCGACCTGATCGTGGCGACCGTCGTCGCATCCGCGTGGCCGCCCCTGCGCGGCAACGTCGATCACGAGTGGCGCGAGCACAACCGCGAGGCCGCGAACATCGTGCTCGAACACGCCGCCCGCGTGCTCGGCGACCGCGTGCAGGCCCGGTACCTCGTGCACGAGGCGGCTTCGTCGCGCCGAGGGCTGCTCGAGCTCGCCGAGTCGGAGCGGCCCGCATGCCTCGTACTGGGATCGGCCGGACGGGGCGAGCCCGGCCGGATCGCCCTCGGCGGGGTCTCCGAGGCCCTGTTGCGCGTGAGCGCCGTCCCGGTCGCGATCGCGCCGGTCGGCTACCGGCCGGGTCCGGCGGCGTCTGTCACCCGCCTGACCGCGGCGTACGGAGGATCGGCTGCGGCCCGGGACCTCGTGCTCGCCGCGGCGCCCGTGGCCGCCCGGGCGGGCGGCAGCCTCCGCCTCGCCTCGTTCGCCGTCCGTCCGGACTCCGAGATCGGCATCCTCTCGGGCGCGGGCGGCGCGGCGGAGGACCCGGTCCTGCGCGAGTGGGCCACACGCATCCGTGCGCACGCCTCCGAGATCCTGGGCGAGATCGACGACCTCACGGCGCGTCCCGCGATGGAGGAGGTCGCCATCGGCATCGGCGAGTCGTGGGCGGCGGCGATCGACGACGTCGGGTGGCGCGACGGGGACCTGCTCATGGTCGGTTCGAGCGGTCTCGGCCCGATCGCCAGGGTCTTCCTCGGCTCGCACGGAATGAAGATCGTGCGGAACGCCGCAGTGCCCGTGATCGTCGTGCCGGAGGGCGTGTCGTGGTCGTGACCGGACGGCCGCGGCGCCGCCCTCCCGGGCGCCGGTCGACCTTGCCCGGCACAATGACCGCATGAGTCTTTCCGACAAGGTCACCGAGATGGGCGCATGGGGTCTGGAGAACGGGCACCGCGCGCTGCTCGCCGTCACCGGCGGGCGCTTCCCGAAGCGCGTACTGGGCATGCAGACGCTGGAGCTGCACACGATCGGCCGTAGGTCCGGGCAGCGTCGTTCGACGATGCTCACGGCTCCGATCTACGGGCCGGACCGGGTCGTGGTCGTGGCGTCCAAGGGCGGTCACTCCGATAACCCCGACTGGTTCAAGAACCTCGCCGCGAACCCGGACGTCGAGATCACCGTGGACGAGGTGACCAGGCCGTGGACGGCGAAGGCGGCCACCGCGGAGGAGAAAGCGGCGCTGTGGCCGCAGATCGTCAAGGCCTACAGCGGTTACGAGGGCTATCAGAAGCGCACCGACCGCGACATTCCCGTCGTGATCTGCACCCCGCGCTGAGGTGATCGCTCGCGGCGACCGGCGCCGGACGAGCGGTATTGATCATTGCAAAGCCGGATGCTACCGTCCGCATATGACTGATGTGAATCGCAGTTTCAAGACCGTGACGATCGCTGGCGCGGCGGGCCTCGCCCTCGCGCTCACGGTGAGTGGGACCGCCGGCACGGTGCTCGCTCCTGCGGCGTCGGCGGCGCCGGGCTGTGCGGCGAGCACCGCGCCGCTCGTCACCGTGCCCTCCCGCGCGGCGACGGAGCCGATCGTTCAGCTGCCCAAGCCCGCCGGGTGGGAGCGCTTCGACACCGCCGGCCGCGACGTTCGGCTCGCCCTCGTCAACCGTTCGCTCATCGCTGATGAGTTCGCGCCCGTTGCCGTGGTCACCGTGGACAAGAGTGACAGCGCGAACGCGAAGGCGGCGGTCGACCGCGAGGTCGGGGCGATCCGGTCCTCCTTCGGCACGAAGTCGGTACGTACCGGCACGGTCTGCGGTTTCCCCAGTGCCACCGTCGATTACGACTTCACCAGCAGTGCGGAGCCGAAGCCGCACCCCGCGACCCTCGTCGCGGTCGGCGTCCCCTCGAGCGGGGGTGTGCGCACCGTGACCCTGACGCTGATGACCTCGCGCGGCGACGCACCCGCGTACCGTGCCGGACGGAGCACCATGGTGTCCGGCCTGCAGATCCAGGCGCGCTGATCAGGCGCCGAAGTCCGGGGTCCGGCCGATGAAGGCCATAAGCGCGGTCACCTCGTCGGTGCCGTCCGGCACCGGGATCGGTGCGCCGAACTGCCCCGACTGCTGGAGCATCGGGCCCATCGCCTCGAGGCCCCCGTGCAGGGTCTTCGCGAATGCGGGGTCCAGGTCGGGCGTGATCCCGTTGGAGCGGGCCAGATCCCACGTGTGCATGAACACGTCGGCGGTGTAGAACTGGTCGATCAGCCCGTCGACCGGCCTGTCGCCGAACATCTGCGTGGACACGATCCGCGCGGCGTCCGGTGCGTCGAGCAGGGCCTGCACGGCCGCCGCCAGCTGACCGAAGGCCGCGGCGGGCTCCGCTGCGTCGGACGGCGCGCCGGGCAGCTCCACCCCGGTCATCGCGAGGAAGCCGGGAAGCCACTCGACGAGGTGGCCCACGACCTCACGCGCCGTCCACTCGGGGACGGGCGTCTGCGCATCCCAGTCGGTGGTCGCGTCGGCGACGCCGGCGAAGGTCGCAGCCACGGCGCGGTGCCGTTCGGCGGGGGACAGGGTGCTGAGTTCGGTCATGGCGTCACTGTCGCACGCCCCACCGACACGCGCGTGGCCTAGCGTGAGATCCGTGACCGAACATCTGAGCATCCCCACCGCCGCGGGCTCCTTCGACGCCATCGCCGCCGGGCCCGAGGACGGCCGGCCCGTGCTCCTGCTGCACGGATTCCCCGAGGCGTCGATCGAATGGCGTTATCAGGTGGCGGTGTTGGGGGAGCGCGGATTCCGCGCCGTCGCGCCCGACCAGCGGGGCTACTCGCCGGACGTGCGGCCCGAGCGTCCCGCGGAGTACGGCATCACCTCGCTCATCGACGATGTCGTCGCGATCGCCGACGCGCTGGGTTGGGTGCGGTTCGATCTGGTGGGCCACGACTGGGGCGGCGCCGTCGCCTGGTGGACCGCCGCCGAGCATCCGGACCGGTTGCGGTCGCTCTCCGTCGTCTCCACGCCACACCCGGCCGCGCTGGCGGCCGCCATGCGGACCGACGAGGACCAGGCGAACCGATCGCGGTACATGACCGAGTGGCGCAGCACGCCCGTGACGGAGAAGGCCATGCTCGCCGACGATGCCCGCGCGCTGCGGCAGGTCTTCGGGCGCGACGTGCCCCGCGACGCCGTCGACGAGTACGTGCAGCGCCTGCAGGAACCGGGCGCGATGACGGCCGCGCTCAACTGGTACCGGGCCGGGCGCCCACCCGCGGCGATCGGCACCGTCGAGACGCCGACGCTCTACGTCTGGTCCACCGAGGACGCGGCGTTCGGCGATGTGGCCGCCTTCGGGACGCGCGAGCACTGCACCGGCCCGTACCGGTTCGAGATGCTCGAGGACGTCTCGCACTGGGTGCCCGAGCAAGCGCCCGAGGCGATCACGACGCTGATCCTCGAACACCTCGACGCGACGTGACCGCGGGCGGGCCCGGATCGAGCAGTTCCGCGAGGTGCGCGCCCGGCCCCGACAGCCCGAGCTGCTCGACCTGCATGGCGCAGGAGAAGCCGTCGGTGACAACGGCGGCACCGTCGGGCGCGGCGCGCAGAGCCGGCGCGAGGGCCTGCTCCGCCACCTGCATGCTGACGGCGAAATGCTCGCGCTCGAACCCGAAGTTGCCTGCGACGCCGCAGCATCCGGTCGCGTCGCGCGGCACGATGCCCGCGGCGGCGAGCACCCGGCGATGGGCACCGGCGCCGAAGACGGCGTACTCGTGGCAGTGCGCCTGCAGCACCACCTCATCCGGCAGCGGCGCCGCGGGCGCGGGGCGCCAGCCGGTGGCCAGCATCGCGTCGGCGTAGGAGGCGACGGTGTGTATCCGCGCGGCGACCCGGCGGGCGCGGTCGGTGGGCACGAGCTCCGGCAGGTCCTTGCGCAGTGCCGCAGCGCAACTCGGCTCGACGACGACGATCGGGTCGTCGGTACCGTCGTCGAGCGTGTCCGCCGCGCGGGTGAGAAGACCGCGCGCCGTGTCCAATTGGCCGGTGGAGATCCAGGTCAGCCCGCAGCACGCGCCGGCCGTGCAGTCCACGCGTCGGCCTGCATCCGCGAGCACGCGGGCGGTGGCTCCTGCGGCCTCGGGACGCAGGCCCCGGGTGAAGGTGTCGGCGAACAGGACCACGCGCGGACCGTCGGGCGGTACGGGCCGGGCGGAGAGCGCGTCACGCACCGCGCGCCGCCACTCCCGGCGGGAGGCGAACCGCGGCAACGTCCGGTCCGGGGCGACGCCGCCGAGGCTGCGCGCGACCCGCGCGAGGGGCGTGCGCAGCGCCGCGTTCACCACGGGTGCGACGAATCCGGTCGTATTCAGCCACAACGGAAGCCGACCCATCGAGTAGTGCGAGAGCGGCCGGAGCCGGCCCTCGTAGTAGTGGGAGAGGAACTCCGACTTGTAGGTCGCCATGTCGACGCCGGTCGGGCAGTCGGTCGAACACGCCTTGCAGGACAGGCACAGGTCCAGGGCCTCGCGCGCCTCCTCCGACCGCCAGCCCCGGTCGACCGACGGTGCGCCGCGCACCATCTCCTGCAACACCCGCGCGCGTCCGCGGGTGGAGTCGGTCTCGTCGCCGGTGGCCCGGTAGCTGGGGCACATCACCCCGCCCGCGTCCGAGCGGCACTTGCCGACGCCGATACATCTCTGCAGGCTCGCCGCCCAAGGGTCGGACAGGGCGAACCGGGTGGACCAGGCGCGATCCGGCACGCCCGCTAACGCGAGATCCGCGTCGATCGGTGCCGGATCGGTGATCGACGAGGGATTGAGCAGGCCGGTGGGGTCGAAGATCCGGCGGAACGCGGTGAACGCGGCGAGCATCGCCGGCGAGTACATGACCGGGAGGAACTCGGACCGGGCGCGACCGTCGCCGTGCTCGCCGGACAGCGAACCACCGTGCCGCACCACGAGTTCCGCGGCCGCCGCGGTGAACCGCCGGAACACCGACCGGCCGTGCTCCGAACGCAGGTCGTAGGTGATCCGGATGTGCATGCACCCCGCGCCGAAGTGCCCGTACATCACGCCGTCGAGGCCGTGCTCGGCGAGCAGGTCGCGGAAGTCGGCGAGGTAGTCGGCGAGCCGCTCCGGGGCCACCGCCGAGTCCTCCCACCCCGGCCACGACTCCTGCCCGGTCGCCAGGCGCGAGGACAGCCCGGCGCCCTCCTCCCGGACCCGCCAGAGCGACGCCCGCTCGGCCGGGTCCGGCACCGTGCGGCCGTCCACCAGCCGCCCGGCGGCGCGCAGCTCGGCGAGCAGCTCCTGCGCCCGCTCGGCGACGGTGCCCGGGTCGTCGCCGTCGAGATCCACGTACAGCCAGGCGGCGCCCTCGGGTAGGGCCGCCACGGAATCGGCGCCGCGGCGGGCGCGCATCGTCGTGACGATGGCGTCGTCGACGCCCTCCACGGCGGCGGGGGAGAAGGTGAGGATCGTCTCGATGTCGCGTGCCGCCTCGACGACGTCCCGGTAGCCCAGGCACACCAGCAGCGCGCTCGCCGGGCGCGGCACGAGGCGGACCCGGGCGCGGACGACGATCGCACAGGTGCCCTCCGAGCCGACCAGGGCGCGGGCGACGTCGAACCCGCGCTCCGGCAGCAGGTGGTCGAGGTGGTACCCGGACACCTGGCGCGGGATCGTGCTCAGCTCCAGCCGGAACCGAGCGAGGTTCTCGGCGGCGAGGGCCCGGAGGCGTTCGTTCAGCTGCTCGGCGCGCGTCGCGGCGCGCGCGTCGGTCGGGTCGGTCGCGCGCAGTCCGCCCGGGCCGGCCGTGAGCCGCGCACCGTCGGCGGTGACCAGGTCGAGCTCGAGTACGTGATCGGACATCCGGCCGTACCGAACCGAGTGATTGCCGCAGGCGTCGTTGCCGGCCGCGCCGCCCACCGTCGCCCGGGTCCGCGACGAGGGGTCCGGGGCGAAGGTCATCGCGCCCCCGGTCCGCTCCTCGACGGTGCGGGTCAGGACGGAGAGCACCACACCGGGATCGACGTCGGCGATGCCCGAGGCCCTGTCGATCGAGTGGACGCGCGTCATGTGTCGGGAGAAGTCGAGCACGAGACCCGGGCCGATCGCGTTGCCCGCCATCGATGTTCCGCCGCCCCGCCCGATGACCGGGACTCGGAGCTCCGCGCACGCGCGGACCGCGGCGACCACGTCGTCGACGGTGCGCGGGAACGCGACCGCCACGGGCTCGACCCGGTAGTTGGACGCGTCGTACGCGTACTGCGCGCGGCGCAGCGCGGAGGTCTCGACGGCGATTCCCGACCCGGCGAGGCGGTGGGCGAGCTCCGCTCCGGCGGAGGCGGTGGCGGTGGATCGTGTCGCGGGCATACCCGGGACGGTATCGCTAGGTGGTCACGATCTCCGGGGAGTGCGTCACGGGGCAGTTCAGGCTGGCGGCGATGTAGCACTGCTCGCCCGCCTCGTGGTGCAGCGCGAGCGCCAGGTCCGCGTCGGCGCCGGGCGCCAGCACTACGCGCGGGGCGAGCCGGATCTCGGTGAACCGGCCCCCGGCGCCGGAGGTTTCGACCATCGTGCCGACAGCGGTATCGGTGTAGTCGACGATCGTGACGCCGCGCAGCGCGCACAGCGCGAGGTAGGAGAGCATGTGACAGTTCGCGGCCGCCGCCACAAGCAGTTGCTCCGGGTTCCAGAGTGTGGGATCGCCGAGGAAGTGCGGGTCGGCGGACGCGGCGATCGACGTCGTCGCCGCGGAGCTGAGCAGGTGCTCGCGCGGATAGGTGCGGTAGTCGGCGGTGCCGCCCGGCGCCGACCATTCGACCTCCACCGGATAAGTGTGCGTGTTCACGCCGCAATCCTCCTCCCATGTGTGTCTAATGGGTTCATGTTGCAGAGGCGAAGGAAATCCACCACTGTCCGGGTCGTGTCCGCACTGGCCGCCGTGAGTCTCGTGGCCGCCGGGTGCGGCACCTCCGGCGACGATGCCGCGTCGTCCGGCGCGCCGGGCGCGTCGTCGTCCGCGGCGGGAGCCCAGAGCTCCGCCCGGCCCGCCCCCGCGGGCACCGCCGACGACGCCGGTGCCACGGAGAAGGCCAAGGCGCTCGCGGACGCCGTGACCCTCGACGGTGCGGTCAAGCACCTGGAGGCCTTCCAGGACATCGCGAACCGCAACGGCGGCAACCGCGCGCTGGGCACGCCGGGGTACGAGCAGAGCGTCGAGTACGTGGAGAAGGTGCTCCGGGACGCGGGCTACAGCCCGGTCCGGCAGGAGTTCACCCAGGCCAGCTGGAACGCCACCAAGGTCGAGCTCCAGTCCGCGGGAGCTCCGGTCAAGGCGGCGGCCCTGCAGTACTCGGGCGCCACCGACGGCACCCTCACCGCGAAGGCCGTCGTCACCGGCAACCTCGGCTGCACCGCGGAGGACCTGCAGAAGGTCACGCCCGGCTCCATCGCGGTGGTGCAGCGCGGAAAATGCCAGTTCGGCGAGAAGTACAAGGCCGCCGCGGCGAAGGGCGCGAAGGCGCTCGTGATCACCAACAACGCCGACGGGGACTGGAAGGGCGGCACGCTGGGCCTGGACGACGGCGCCTCCATCCCCGTCGTGGGGGTCGCGCAGAACGCGGCGATCACCGACGGGCAGGACCTCGTCCTCACCGTCGACGCGAAGACCGAGAAGGCCAGGACCTGGAACGTCCTGGCGGAGACCGCGAAGGGCGACGCGGACAACGTCCAGATGGTCGGCGCGCACCTCGACGGCGTCCCCGAGGGCCCCGGCATCAACGACAACGGCTCGGGCTCGGCCGCCGTGCTCGAGACGGCGGTCAGGCTCGGGGTGAACGCCGACGTCAAGAACAGGGTCCGGTTCGCCCTGTGGGGTGCGGAGGAGGAGGGTCTCGTCGGCTCGGAGCACTACGTGACCTCGCTGAGCCCGGAGGAGTCCTCGAAGATCAAGCGCTACCTCAACTTCGACATGCTCGGCTCGCCCAACGGCGGCTACTTCACCTTCGACGGTGACGGTTCTTCCAAGCTCGAGGGCGGTGCGGGCCCGGCCGGCTCCGGCGTCATCGAGCAGGTCTTCCGGAACTACTTCGCGTGGCGGAACATCCACGTCGAGGCCTCGGCCTTCGACGGCCGCTCGGACTACGGCCCCTTCAAGGAGGTCGGTATCGCGTCCGGCGGCATGGACACCGGCGCAGACGGGAAGAAGACCGAGGACCAGCAGCGGCAGTGGGGCGGCACCGTCGGGGACATCTACGACCCGAACTATCACAGCGCCCGCGACACACTGCAGAACGTGAACCGCGACATGTACCGCGTGTCCCTCGGATCGGTGGCGTTCTCCACCGCGTACTTCGCGGCGCTCTGAGACCGCGCTGGTCTCGGGGGAGCACGGGGGCGGACCCCCGTGGGGCCGGTAGTCTCGACTGCGCAAGCGGTCGAGCGTCGAGTGCGGAGGTCACGTGGGCAGGTTCAGCAGCAAGGTGTGGAAGGTGCTCGGCGCGCAGAGCACGCGGAACCAGTCCCGGTCCGTCGCGCTGATCGAGCGGTCCGCGGACTTCGACGAGTGGGCGCAGGGCCTGTCGGACGAGGAGTTCCCGGACGCCGCCCTCGCGCTGGACGTCTACAACGAGAAGTCCGAGGACCGCGCGAAGTTCATCGCGATCGCGCGGGAGGGCGCCGACCGGGCCCTGGGCCTGCGGCCCTTCGACGTCCAGCTGCAGGGCGCCGACCGGCTCCTCGAGGGTGACGTGGTCGAGATGGCGACCGGCGAGGGCAAGACCCTCGCCGGCGCCGTCGCTGCCGCGGGGATGGCACTCGCCGGCCGCAGCGTCCACGTCATCTCCCCGAACGACTACCTCGCCCGGCGCGACGCGGAGTGGATGAAACCCTTCTTCGACCTGCTCGACGTCACGGTCGGTTACGTGGCCGAATCGTCGACCCGGGCCGAGCGCCGCGAGGCCTATGCCCGGGACGTCGTCTACGGCTCGGTCAACGAGATCGGGTTCGACGTGCTGCGCGATCAGCTCGCGACCCGCGCCGAGGACCTCCTCTCGCCGAAGCCGGACGTGGCCATCGTCGACGAGGCGGACTCCGTGCTCGTGGACGAGGCCCTCATCCCGCTGGTCCTGGCGGGTTCGGTCAAGGGCGATGTGCCGCAGGCCGCGATCATGGAGGTCGTGGCGCGGCTGCGTCAGGGCAAGCACTACGAGATCGACTCGGACGGCAAGTCCGCCTTCCTCACCGAGGAGGGTGCCGAGCTGGTCGAGGCGGAACTCGGCGGAATCGACCTCTACTCCGACGCGCACGTGGCGTCGACGCTGCCGCAGGTGAACATCGCGCTGCACGCGTACTCCCTCGTCGAGCGGGACGTGCACTACATCGTGCGCGACGGCCAGGTGAAGCTCATCAACTCCTCCCGCGGTCGCGTCGCCGAGCTGCAGCGCTGGCCCGACGGCCTGCAGGCCGCGGTCGAGGCGAAGGAGGGGCTCTCGCAGACCGACTCCGGCGAGGTGATCGACACGATCACCGTCCAGGCGCTGCTGCAGCGCTACGCGCTGGTGTGCGGCATGACCGGTACCGCGATCGCCGCAGGCGAGCAACTGCGCCAGTTCTACGACCTGGGTGTCTCGCAGATCCCGCCGAACACGCCGAACGTCCGCGTCGATCAGCCGATGCGGGTCTTCGACAACAAGGGGAACAAGGTCGCGGCGATCGTCGACTACGTGCGCGAGGTCCATGAGACCGGCCAGCCGGTGCTCATCGGCACGCACGACGTGGCCGAGTCCGAGGAGCTCGCGCACATGCTCAAGATCTCGGGCGTGCTCGCGACGGTGCTCAACGCCAAGAACGACGCCGACGAGGCCCGGATCATCGCCGACGCCGGGACCAAGGGCGCCGTGACCGTCTCCACCCAGATGGCGGGCCGCGGCACCGACATCAAGCTCGGCGGCCACGACGCGGGCGACGAGAGCGCGGAACACGACGAGGTCGCGGAGCTGGGCGGGCTCGCCGTCGTCGGCACCGGCCTGCACGACACCGAGCGCCTGGACCAGCAGCTGCGCGGTCGTGCCGGCCGGCAGGGCGATCCGGGCACCTCCGTCATCTTCGCCTCCGTCGAGGACCCGATCGTCGAGCGGCACCTGCCGCTGAAGCGTCCGCCCGGCGGGGCCGACCCCGACACCGGCGAGTTCCCCCGGGGCAAGGCGGCCGACATGCTCGACTCGGCGCAGCGCGTCGCCGAGGGCGGCATGCTCGAGACCCACGCCAACACCTGGCGCTACAACCAGCTGGTCAACCAGCAGCGCGACCTGGTGATGGCCCGCCGGCACACGCTGCTGACCACGGACCGGCCGCTGGTCGATTTCGCCGAGCTCGAGCCGGAGCGGCTCGAGGAGCTGCGCGAGGCGGGCGTCTCCGAAGAGGTGCTCGAGCAGGCCGCCCGCGAGGCCTTCCTGTTCCACCTCGACCGCACGTGGGCCGAGCACCTGGCCTTCGTGTCCGAGGTGCAGACCACGATCCACCTGCGCGCACTGGGCCGGCAGTCGCCGCTCGACGAGTTCCACCGGCTCGTGATCGAGGAGTTCCGCAAGCTGCCCGACGACGCACTGGGCCGCGCTCGGGAGACGCTGCGGGAGGCCGAGATCACCGCCGACGGCATCGACCTCGTCGGCGCTGATCTGGATCGGAACACCCTCACCTGGACCTACATGGTCCACGACAATCCGTTCGCCACGAAGGGCATGGCGAACATGTTCGGGATGATCTGAGCCGCACGTGAACACGCCCGGAAGGACCGAATCCGGGGGCGAGGGCGCACCGTCGGACCGGGCGGGCGCGAGCAGCCCCCTCAACGTCCCGAACGCGCTGAGCGTGCTGCGCCTGCTGGGCGTGCCGCTGTTCCTGTGGCTGCTGCTGGTGCAGCACAGCGACGCCTGGGCGCTGGTGGTGCTCATGGTCTCGGGATTCACCGATTGGCTCGACGGCAAGCTGGCCCGGTTGCTCAACCAGCAGACGCGGCTCGGCGAACTGCTCGACCCCGCCGCCGACCGCCTGTACATGATCGCGATCCCCATCGCCTTCGGCGTGCGGGAGATCCTGCCCTGGTGGGTGATCGGGCTGGTGATCGGCCGGGAGGTGGTCCTTGCCGGAACGGTTCCGCTGCTGCGCAGTCGGGGGCTCACCGCGCTGCCGACGCTCTACCTGGGCAAGGCCGCCACCATGGCGCTGATGTACGCGCTGCCGATGCTGCTGGCCGGTACCTTCGACAACCGGCTCGGCGCGGTGATGCATCCGCTCGGTTGGGCGTTCCTGATCTGGGGGCTGGGCATGTACTGGTGGACCCTGGTGCTCTACTGGTGCCAGACGGTGCTGGTGGTGAAACGGCTGCCGCCCCAAGCCCGGTAGCCGGGGTGTGTTGCTCGATCCCACGCTCGCCCACTAAGTTGTAGACGCTGCGCAGCCCGCGCCGCCCTCGCGAAAGGATTCTCACGTTGAGCGCCAGCTTTCCCGGAGAACTGCTGTACACCCCCGATCACGAGTGGCTGTTGAAGAAGAGCGACACCGTGGTGCGGATCGGGATCACCGACTTCGCGCAGGATCAGCTGGGTGATGTGGTGTTCGTGCAGCTGCCGGAGGACGACGCCGAGGTCGCCTCGGGCGACTCGTTCGCGGAGGTGGAGTCGACCAAGAGCGTCTCCGACATCTACGCGCCGCTGGCCGGCACCGTCGTCGCGATCAACGGCGAGCTGGACTCCAGCCCCGACCTGATCAACTCGGATCCGTACGGCGAGGGCTGGATCGTCGAGATCGAGGCCGCGTCCCCCGAGGACCTCGAGACGGCGCTCGGTGAGCTGCTCGACGCGGACGCCTACAAGGCGCTCACGGCCGAGTCCTGACACACCCGCGGGACGGTTGTCCCGCGACCGACGTTTTTCCTTAGAGCGGCTTTAGAGCCGCTGAATCCGGCCGCCTTTCGGGCGCCGGGCGCGGTACCGTGGACGACAGGTCCACCAGGTTCCGTGCACGAGACAAACCTGTGCAGTAATCACTGACGAAGGAGCGATGTGAGCGAGAACGACCAGGGCAACGACTCGGCCCCCGTTGAGACCACTTCGGTGTTCCGCGCCGACATCATCCGCGAGATGGACGCCTCCGGCGGACCCGAGAGCGACGCGCCCGTCTCGGGCCTCGAGAACCTCCCGGCCGGCGCGGCACTGCTCGTGGTCAAGCGCGGCCCGAACGCGGGTTCCCGCTTCCTGCTGGACCAGGAGACCACCTCGGCCGGTCGCCACCCCGACAGCGACATCTTCCTGGACGACGTGACCGTGTCGCGCCGCCACGCGGAGTTCCGTTCCGTCGAGGGCGGCTTCACCGTCGTCGACGTGGGCAGCCTCAACGGCACGTACGTCAACCGCGAGCCGGTGGACGCCTCGCCCTTGGCGAACGGCGACGAGGTCCAGATCGGCAAGTTCCGTCTGGTGTTCTTCGTCCCGGCGGCCGGCTGAACTCTGTGACGGCACCACGTCAGGAAACCGCCCCGAGCGCGATGTCGATCGGGGCGGTCCTCGAACGTCTTCGTGACGAGTTCCCGGACGTGACCATCTCCAAGATCCGATTCCTCGAGTCGGAGGGGTTGGTCACACCGGACCGGTCCCCGTCGGGGTACCGGCGGTTCTCGCCGAAGGACTGCGAGCGGCTCAAGTACGTGCTCACCGCGCAGCGCGACTACTACCTTCCGCTGAAGATCATCAAGGAGCAGCTGGACGCGCACGATCGGGGCGAGGCCGTCGAGGGCCCCGCCCCGCGCGCACCCCGCGCGCTCGCGGCGGTGTCCTCCAAGACGGCGCCCGCCACCGACTTCTCCGCGCGGCGGCAGACCAGGATCAGCCGCGCCGATCTGCTCGCGCGGTCCGGCGCCGACGAGGCCTTCCTCCGCGAGCTGGAGCGCTCCGCGCTCCTCACCTCCGGCAAGGCGGGCTTCTTCGACGAGGACGCGGTCGCGCTCGTGCAGGCCGCCAAGGCGCTCGCCGAGTACGGACTCGAGGCGCGGCACCTGCGCGCGTTCAAGACCTCCGCCGACCGCGAGGCCGGCCTCATCGCACAGATCGCCAACCCGATCGCCCGGGGCGGCGACGCGGGGGCGGCGGAACGCGCCGCGGAGCTGGTGCGCGAGCTGGCCGCCCTGTCGGTGACGTTCCACACCCAATTGGTCAAGGCCGCGGTCAAGGACGCCGTTCGCTGACGACCGGTGCGCCGGTAAGCTGAAGGCATGATCGAGATGACCGTCGCGGGCATCCGGATGGACCCGCCGCAGAACGATCCGGTGCTGCTCCTGCGTGAGGTCTCCGGCCCCCGGTACCTGCCCATCTGGATCGGGCAGGGTGAGGCCACGGCGATCGCGATCAAGCTGCAGGGCGTCGAGCCGCGTCGCCCGCTGACGCACGACCTGATCGTCGACCTGCTCGAAACCCTGGGGCGCTCCGTCACCGAGGTGCGCATCACGGGCCTCCAGGAGGGCACGTTCTTCGCGGATCTCGTGCTCGACGGTGACCAGACGGTCTCCGCCCGGCCGTCGGACTCCGTCGCGATGGCGGTCCGCCTCGAGGTGCCGATCTTCGCCGAGGAGGAGGTGCTCGCCGAGGCGGGTCTGTTGCTGCCCGATGAGGAGACCGACTCGGAGACAGGCGAATCCGCGGAGGAGGCGCCCGCCGATGAGGAGGTCGAGGCGTTCAAGGAGTTCCTCGATTCGATCTCCGCCGACGACTTCAAGGCGCCCGGGGAATCCTGACCGGTTTGGTCACGATTCGGTCTCGACCTAAAGTTCAACTTGAGGTTGTGGGTGTGTCGCGTTGATTCGGCGCCCTCCGCGCCATAGCGTTCACGCCGAACACCGCGAAGGGCACCGAGGGAAGACACCGACGGCCCGCACGCGGCAGGCGTACTCTCAGGAGTGCGCACGGACCTCATGAGGGAGACGGCAGTGACCGATCAGGACGGCACCGGGCAGAACGCGCCGCAGGCGGATTCCGCTGTGGGCACCCAGGGCTCGCTGGACGACATCGCGCCCGGCCTGTTCCCGAACGACACGATCCCCGATGAGCTCCTCGGCTACCGCGGCCCCAGTGCCTGCCAGATCGCCGGTATCACCTACCGTCAGCTCGACTACTGGGCGCGCACCTCGCTGGTGGTGCCGTCCATCCGCAGCGCGGGCGGCTCGGGCACGCAGCGCCTGTACTCCTTCAAGGACGTCCTGGTCCTCAAGATCGTCAAGCGCCTCCTCGACACCGGTATCTCCCTGCAGAACATCCGCGTCGCCGTCGATCACCTCCGCCAGCGCGGCGTTGAGGACCTCGCGCGGATCACCCTCTTCTCCGACGGCACCACCGTTTACGAGTGCACGAGCGCCGAGGAGGTCGTCGACCTGCTGCAACACGGCCAGGGCGTCTTCGGCATCGCGGTCTCCGGCGCCATGCGCGAGCTCACCGGCACCATCGCCGACTTCCCGGGCGAGCGTGCCGACGGCGTGGCGGCCGAGGCGGCCCCCGAGGACGAGCTGGCCTCGCGCCGCCGCAACCGCGCCCGCGCCACCGGGTAGCGGACGGGGAAATACGTTCGACGCGCCACCGGCACGTCGCCTAGTTTGGGCGATATGGCTCATATCGCGATGTTCTCCATTCCCGCTCCGGGGCACGTACTCCCGGCGCTCGACGTGCTCGCCGAGCTCGTCCGACGGGGTCACCGCGTCACCTACGCGAACGATCCATCCATGGGGTCCGCCATCGAGGCCACTGGTGCGGAACTCAAGCCCTACCGGTCGGTCATCCCGGCCATCGGCGAAGCGGCCTCCGCGGAGAACGGCGACGCGTTCTCCGGTGACGTGATCGATCAGCTCACGGTGTTCACCGACGAGTACGAGAACCAGCTGCCCCAGTGGTTCGCCCTGTACGAGGACGACCGTCCCGATCTGATCGTCTACGACATCGCCGGTGCGATGGGCGTCGTCCTGGCCCGCGCGTGGGGGATCCCGACGCTCCAGATCTCACCGACCTACGTGGCGTGGGAGGGCTACGACGAGGACATGGCGGACTTCCACACGATGCTCCGGACCGACCCGCGCGGGATCGCGATGTTCGAGCGACAGGACGCGCTCCTCGCGCGCCACGGGATCGAGGAGGATTCGCTGCACTTCCTGGGACGTCCGGAACGCTCCCTCGTCCTGATCGCGCCCTCGATGCAGCCGAACGCCGACCGCGTGGATCGTCGCGTGTACACCTTCACCGGTCCCGCTCGACGGCTGCCGGACGTGCGGTTGGCACCGTCGGGCGGCGCGGACCGCCGGACGACGCTCCTGGTCTCCTTCGGCTCCGCCTTCACGGATCAGCCCGCCACGTACCGGGCGGCGTGCGATCTCGCGGCGCAGCGGCCCGAATGGCGGGTGATCCTGCAGGTCGGGGGCCGTACCGAGCCGTCGACGGTGACCGCCTCCGACGGGACCGTGCCGCCGAACGTCGAGGTGCACCCGTGGATCGACCAGGTCGCGGTGTTGCAGGAGACCGACGTCTTCCTCACCCACGCCGGGATGGGCGGGGCGAGCGAGGCGATGCTGACGGGCACGCCGGTCGTGACCGCGCCGCAGGCGGCCGACCAGTTCGAGAACGCGACGATGCTCGCCGCCGCGGGGATCGGAGTACCCGTGCCGGAGGAGCTGTCCGGCGGGTCGCTGGGCGAGGCGTGCGAGGCTGCGCTGGCCCTGTCGCCCCGCGCCCGGGAACTCGCGCACGAACTCGCTGAGCTGGGCGGATTGACCCGCGCGGTCGAGGTGGTCGAGTCCCGCCTGCAGGGGTGAGTCACCGTACGGGCGTCTTGCTGAATGGGTTAGAATCGGCGTGCGCCGCAACACCGCGTGGGAGAGCCCAGCGGGCACCGTCGAGTACGGGGTCCACGGGCGCCGAAGGAGCAGCACCTCTCCGTCAATCTCTCAGGCACCAGGACCACGCGGGTTGGGCGCCTCTGGAGCCGCCGGCGACTGAGGGAGAGGGCACACCGCCCCGGAGGTCCCCAGTGTCCGACAGCAACTTCCCCGCGCGCCACATCGGTCCCGACGCGGGCGAACTCGACCAGATCCTGCGCGTCATCGGTGTCGACAGCCTCGACGACCTGGCCCGCGCCGCGGTCCCGTCGGCCATCCTCGACCCGCAGGGCGACAACGGCCTCGGCGCCCTGCCCGCCGCGATCGACGAGCATGAGGCGCTGGCGGAGCTGCGCGCCCTCGCGGACCGCAACACCGTGGACCGCACCATGATCGGCCTCGGCTACTACGACACGCTGACCCCGCCGGTGCTGCTGCGCAACATCATCGAGAACCCGGCCTGGTACACCGCCTACACGCCGTACCAGCCCGAGATCAGCCAGGGCCGCCTCGAGGCCCTCCTCAACTTCCAGACCATGGTCTCCGACCTCACCGGCATGGAGATCGCCAACAGTTCCATGCTCGACGAGGCGACGGCCGCCGCCGAGGCCATGACGCTGCTGCGCCGCGCCGGCAAGTCCAAGAGCCCGCGTCTCGTCGTCGACCGCGACGTCTTCCCGCAGACCCTCGCGGTGATCGAGACCCGCGCCGAGCCGCTGGGCATCGAGGTGGTGTCGGCGGACCTCGCGGCCGGCCTGCCCGACGGCGAGTTCTTCGGCGTCATCCTGCAGACCCCCGGTGCCTCGGGGCGCATCCCGGACGTCAAGTCCGTGATCGACGCCGCCCACGAGCGCGGCGCGCTCGTCGCCGTCGGTGCCGACCTGCTGGCCATGACCCTGCTGACGCCGCCCGGTGAGCAGGGCGCCGATGCCTGCTTCGGCACCACGCAGCGCTTCGGCGTGCCGCTCGGCTTCGGCGGCCCACACGCCGGCTACCTCGCGGTCCACGAGAAGCACGCCCGCCAGATCCCCGGCCGGCTCGTCGGCGTCTCCGTCGACGCCGACGGCAACCTCGCCTACCGCCTGGCCCTGCAGACCCGTGAGCAGCACATCCGCCGCGAGAAGGCCACGTCCAACATCTGTACCGCGCAGGTGCTGCTCGCCGTCCTCGCCGCGATGTACGCGTCGTACCACGGCCCCGAGGGGCTCAAGGCCATCGCGCTCCGCGTGCACGCCCGGGCCTCGGCGCTGGCCGCAGCGCTGGGCTCCGCCGTCGTTCATGACGCGTTCTTCGACACGGTGCTCGTGAACGTTCCCGGCCGCGCGGACGACGTGCTCGCCGCCGCCAAGGCCGCCGGTTACAACCTGTGGCGCGTCGACGACGACCACGTCTCCGTCGCCTTCGATGAGACCAGCACCTCGGCCGACGTGGCCGCCGTGATCGCGGCCTTCGACGCGCAGCCGGTCGACGCGGCACCGTCGGACATCGAGAACCGGACGTCGGAGTACCTCACGCACCCGGCGTTCCACGCCTACCGCACCGAGACCGCCATGCTGCGCTACCTGCGCAAGCTGGCCGACAAGGACATCGCGCTGGACCGCTCGATGATCCCGCTGGGCTCGTGCACCATGAAGCTCAACGCCACCGCCGAGATGGAGTCCATCACCTGGCCGGAGTTCTCCCGGCTGCACCCGTTCGCGCCCGCCGCGGACACCGAGGGCATCCGCGCGCTCATCAGCCAGCTCGAGGAGTGGCTCGTCGCGATCACCGGCTACGACAGGGTCTCACTGCAGCCGAATGCCGGCTCGCAGGGCGAGTACGCGGGGCTGCTGGCGATCCGCAACTACCACCTCTCGCGCGGGGATTCGCATCGGACGGTGTGCTTGATCCCGTCGTCCGCGCACGGCACCAACGCGGCGTCGGCCGTGATGGCGGGGCTGCGCGTGGTGGTGGTCGCGTCGCGCGACACGGGCGATGTGGACACCGCGGACCTCAAGGAGAAGATCGCCAAGCACGCCGACGAGCTGGCCGCGATCATGATCACCTACCCGTCCACGCACGGCGTGTACGAGCACGAGGTGCGGGAGATCTGCGCGGCGGTGCACGAGGCCGGCGGTCAGGTCTACGTCGACGGTGCCAACATGAACGCGCTGGTCGGGCTGGCCCGGCCAGGCAAGTTCGGTGGTGACGTCTCGCACCTGAACCTGCACAAGACCTTCTGCATCCCGCACGGCGGCGGCGGCCCCGGCGTCGGCCCGATCGGTGTCCGCAGCCACCTCGCGCCCTTCCTGCCCGGGCACCCGCTGGAGCCCTCGCTGGGCGACGGCCCGACGATCTCCGCCGCGCCCTTCGGCAGCGCCTCGATCCTCCCGATCACCTGGGCCTACATCCGGATGATGGGCGCCGAGGGCCTGCGGAACGCGACGCTGACCGCGATCGCCTCGGCGAACTACATCGCCGCGCGCCTGAACGACTCGTTCCCCGTGCTGTACACGGGCGAGAACGGCCGGGTGGCGCACGAGTGCATCCTCGACGTGCGGGGCATCACGAAGGAGACCGGCGTCTCCATCGACGACGTGGCCAAGCGCCTCGCGGACTACGGCTTCCATGCCCCGACGATGAGCTTCCCGGTCGCGGGGACATTGATGGTCGAGCCCACGGAGAGCGAGTCGCTCGGCGAGATCGACGAGTTCTGCGATGCGATGATCGCCATCCGCGCGGAGATCTCGCGGGTCGCATCGGGGGAGTGGCCGGTGGACGACAACCCGCTGCGCGGCGCCCCGCACACCGCGGAGTGCCTCGTGACCGAGTGGGACCACCCGTACTCGCGCGAGACCGCCGTGTACCCGCAGGGCCTGCCGTCCGGTGGCGCGCGCGCCAAGGTGTGGCCGTCCGTGCGCCGCATCGACGGCGTCTACGGCGACCGCAACCTGGTCTGCTCCTGCCCGCCGATCGAGGCGTTCGCGGAGTAGGTTCGGGTCGCGCGGTTCGGCGCGACCCGAACGAAGGGGCGACGATTCTCGCCCTCTCCGATTCCGTCCATCTCGGACACGGTGTCCGGCGTGGACGGAATCCGAGACGTCGCTCGCGGACGCAACACCCTCGGAAGGTGTTTGTTGATCTAAACTCGCGATCATGGATCGGTCGGAATGGTGGGCCTCCTACCTCGCCGGGACGCTGGTCGTCATCGTCCCGGCGCTGCTCGTGTGCGGCGTCTTCGCCAGGTGGACGCGAGGCGAGCGCCTCCAGCTGAAACCTCACGACATCGCTCTGGGATACGGAATCGGCTTCGTCGTCAGCCTCGTGGTGGTGTTCACCGCCGATCCGCAGTCGCCGTTCGGTCATGCGGTATGCAACATGCTGGTCGTCGTGGTCGGTTCGGGGATCATGCTGCCGCTGAGCTACTTTCGTACGCGTCGGTGGCGGCGCGACGATGCCGCAGGCCGCCGCGCGGCGCGCGCCGCGATCCCCGCGCGGGCACGCGCGCACTTCGCGAGCCCTGCCTTCCAGGACCAGCTGTCGGGCATCACCGAGGGACACGCGCCTGTGCCGGAGACGGCGTCGGACGTCATCGTCTTCTGGGTCTTCCGCGCACTCGACTCCGGCGACTACGTGGATTCGGCGCGGCTCATCCACTGCGCCACCGCGATCAAGGGCTGGCGCATGGCCACTCCGATGGTCCGCTTGTCCACGGTGGAACTCCTCGCGCCGCGGACGAGCCTGAAATCCTGATCGAGTCGTCGTTCCGTTCATCCTCGCAGGGCATCTCGGAGACATCGGCATTGCGACCTTCTTCACCGACGGGGCCGAACATCCCAATGGAAGGTACTCGACTCCCGATGTGGTCGGTCTCCCACGGAATCCGTGGGAAACCGACCGCACTCGTGGTCGGAGGACTGGGCTTACCGGGCGACCGGGCTCAGGGCAGCTTCTCGAAGACCATCGTGGCCTGTATCCGGTCACCGCCGGCGAAGCCCTTGCTGCCGGACGACGATGTGGTGATGGTGTGCAGGCGGTAACCGAGTGCCGCCTGACGATTGATCGCGCCCTCCAGCTCTGTCAGGTTGCCGGACCCGGTACCCAGGAACTTCTCCTTGAGCACCACCTGCAGCACGACATAGCTCATGCCGTTCTGCGCCGGGCGGGGCTGCGCGCCCGCGTTCGCCTCGGCTTCGATCCTGCTCACCATCCCGCTGAGCCCGCGCTGTTGCGGGGGCTGCCGGGTCTGATCGGTCCACCGTTGACCGTCCCACCACCGCTGGGTGCCCGCACCGTCGTCGTACCAACCGGGATTCGTCATGCCGCCGAGCGTAGGCACGGTGCCGCTACCGGCCCGGCCAACCATCGGGAATCATCTGAACGGATGACAGTGAGAACACTCGCTCACGGTCTGCCCGGACGTCGATGGCCGAACGTCACGGCACGCACGCAGCAGCGCCCGCCCCGAGATCGGGACGGGCGCTCGGTTCCGCGGGGCTCAGCCAGGGGCGAATCAGCCCTGCGGCGGAGTGCCGGGCGCGGGCTCACCGCCGGCGTGCGGAGCGTTCCCGCCGGCGACGTCCTTGATCTTGTTCGTGGCCATGTCGATCTGGGCGTCGTGGCCGGCGAACTTGCCCTTCGCCGCGCTGCCCGCCTTGTCGATCACCTTGCCGACCTGATCGGGGTTCTTGCCGAGGAGTTCCTTGATCTTGTCGAGAAGCGCCATGATGCAACCTTCCGATGGATTCTTCCGCGGACCGTCCTCGCCGCCTGCTTCACCGCGACGCCCTGCGCCTGTGTCCTCGTCCACCGTAGCGACATCGGTCGTCCTGCGGAGTGGTGGTGCGGCCGGATTGGCCCCCGCCGGGCGAAATACGGCGGTGATTCCGTTTTCGACCGATCCAGTCGGCCGTTATTTGCGGTTCAGGGCGTCGGCGAGGGCGATCGTCGCGGCGTTCGACGCGGACGCGAGGGGCTCGACGGTGCCGAACGCGACAGCAGTGGTCTTCGGCGGGGTGGGCTGCCCCGGCACGCGGAAGCCCGCCTCCGCCAGGGGCTTCGCGTGATCGCCCTCGGTCAGGTAGGCGACGAAGTCCGCGGCCGCGCGGTCGTGCGCGTCGGTGGTGTCCTCGCGGTCGAGCACCGCGGCCGGGAAGGTGGCCGATGCCGTCGGGCCGGCCGGGTACACGGCGACGGGCACGCCCTCGCCCCGGCCGCGGGCGAAGGCGGCGAGCTGCTGCTCCGTGACGGGCACGGCACGGATCCCGTCGCCGGGCTTGGTCAGTGCCTCGAGCGCGGCGACGGCGCCGGTCGACTTCGGGGCGTCCGCCGCCCACCGCGACAGCGACCCGGTCACCACCGGGCTCTTGGCGGCATCGTCGGACAGCGCGGCGCCACCCGTACGGGCCACCGCCGCGGCCACGGACTGCGCCGCGAGGTAGGTGCCGTCCGAATCCGCCTCGGTCGGCAGCGCGACTCGCAGGTCGCGCTGCTTGCCGGGCAGGTCGAGCCAGCGCACGTCGGCGAAGGTGGGGCGCGCCGACTCCCGCACCGCGAGCACCACCGGTGACGACGCGATCGACGTCGGCTGCCCCGACACCTCAGCCGGCTTGGCCGCCGCGAGGCGGGCCGTCCAGACGGTGCTCTCCGGTATCCACACCGACGGTGCCGCCCCCAGCTTCGGGTCCCACGTGCCGGACAGCGCCGCGAGGGCGACCGGAGAGTCGATCCCGGCGACGTCGATCTTCGCGCAGTAGTCGGCCGAGACCGTCCCGGAGGCGTTGAAGGCGTCGGCGACGCGTCGCAGTGATTCGACCAGTGCGGGCGCGGCGGCGACGTGCACCGCCAGATCGCCGCGCACACAGGTGGACGCGGCGTTGCGCCCCTCCTGCTCGGAGCGCCCGGAGAGCCAGACCATGGCCGCGGCGATCACGCCCACGACGACGACCGCGACGACCGCCGCGATCAGCCAGCGCGCGATGCCGCGAGAATTCGTTCCGGAACGGTGTGAACCCATCGAGAAAAACCTACCCGAACGTGCCGCGGGAATTCCTTCGGCTCACATTGAGCGCAGACTTTACACGCCTGACCAGCCGGAACAATGGATCCGGCGCGTCGGCGCACGCTCTGATTTCCCTGATCGCGGTGCGCGTGGCTTCAATGCGAAGAAGTCGGCTGCACCTCGGTGGCCGCCTAGTGAGGGGTAGTTCGAAAATGCGAATCAGGCGATTGCGTCGGGTCGGCGCAGTGGTGGTGACGGCGTTCACGGTCGGCGTCGCGATGTCCGGTTGCTCGTCTCATGATGCCCCGGCCGGCGACTCGGGTGGTGGCGGCGTCACACTGGTGATCGGCGACCAGGTGAAGTCGACGCAGACGCTGCTGGAGTCCTCGGGGCAGCTCAAAGACCTGCCGTACAAGGTCACCTGGGCGTCCTTCGAGGCCGGGCCGCCGCTGCTCGAGGCGGCCGCTGCAGGGAAGGTCGACATCGGCGCGACGGGCGACGTGCCGGCCGTCTTCGCACAGTCCGCGGGGTCGCCGCTGAAGATCGTCACCACCACCGCGACGACCAGACCCAACGACTTCCTCCTCGTCCCCGAGGGATCGCCGATCCAGCGGGTGGAGGACCTGCGCGGCAAGAAGGTCGCCTTCACCAAGGGATCGAGCTCCAACGGACTGGTGCTGGCGGCGCTGAGCGGGGCGGGCCTGAAGCCGTCCGACATCACGGAGACCTACCTCACGCCGAACGAGGGGCTCGCGGCGTTCACCTCGGGACAGGTCGACGCCTGGGCGGTGTGGAACCCGTACGCCGCGATCGCGCAGCAGAAGGGCAAGCCACGGGTGCTGGTGAACGGCGGCGGGGGACTGACCACCCAGCAGGGCTACTACCTGGCCTCGAGCGCGGCGCTCGCGGACGGCGCGAAGGAGAAGGCCATCGCCGACCTCGTGTCGCGCATCGCGAAGGCACAACGCTGGTCGCAGAGCCACCGGGACGAGTGGGTGCCGATCTTCAGCAAGCTGACGACGCTGCCCGAGCCGATCGCCCGCGCGACCTTCGACGCCTCGTCGGGGAACCTGGTGCCGATCGACGCCGCCGTCATCGCCAAGCAGCAGAAGCTGTTGGACCTGTTCGCCGACGCGAAGGTGATCCCCAACCACCCGCGGGCCGCGGACTACTTCGACGCCCGCTTCAACGACCGGATCGGGGAGGGCGCGAAGTGACCAGCATCGTCGAGAACCGGGCGGTCGCATCGCCGGCGCCGACCATCGACTCCCGGCCCTCTGCACCGGGTCGCCCGGCACCGGGCACCCCGGCTTCGTCCGCGGGTTCCCGCGCGGCGACGACCGCACGCCGGCGGCGCCGGGTGGACCCGAGCGGTCTGCTGCGGCTGGTGTCACCGCTGGTCCTGCTCGTGGCCTGGCAGGCGCTCTCCGCTGCGGGCGTGATCCCGCAGGACAAGCTGTCACCGCCCTCGCAGGTGATCGGCGCGGCCCGCGAGACCTGGGCCAACGGCACCCTGCCCGCGGCCCTCCCCGTGTCCATCGAGCGCGTGGCGTACGGTCTCGTGCTCGGCGTGATCGCCGCCGTGGCGCTGGGGCTGCTCGTCGGCTTCTTCGCGGTGGCCGACCTCGCCTTCGATCCTCCGCTGCAGATGCTGCGGACGGTGCCCTTTCTCGGCTTGATCCCGCTGTTCGTCGTGTGGTTCGGCATCGGGGAGACGCCGAAGGTGCTGCTCATCGCTCTCGGCGTGATGTTCCCGCTGTACCTCAACCTGGTTTCGGGGATCCGGGGGGTCGATCCGAAACTCATCGAGGCGGGGCGCTCCCTCGGCCTGTCGCGGCTCGGGCTGGCCCGGTCGGTGGTCCTCCCCGGGGCGCTGCCCAGCGCGCTGACCGGGTTCCGACTGTCGCTGTCCGTCGCGTGGCTGTCGCTGATCGTGGCGGAGCAGATCAATGCGGACGCCGGGCTCGGCTACCTCGTGATGAACGCGCGGACCTACCTCCGCAACGACATCATCGTGCTCGGCCTGGTCATCTACGCCTTCCTGGGCCTGGCCACCGACTGGGTGGTGCGCGGCCTCGAGTCCTACCTGCTGCGCTGGCGGGTGGCCCGATGAGCGCCCCGTCGACGCGGTCCGTGGTGGACGCCCGCGGCATCGGCCGATCGTTCGGCGAGGTCGAGGTGCTCCACGGCATCGACCTGCGGCTGGAGGCCGGGGAGATCGTGGCCCTGGTGGGCCGCTCGGGTTCCGGGAAGTCGACGCTGCTGCGCGTGATCGCGGGGCTCGACGACGGCTTCACCGGTGATCTGGACGTGCACGGCTCGCGCGCCGTCTCCTTCCAGGAGCCCCGGCTGCTGCCCTGGCGGTCGGTCCGCAAGAACGTCACCCTCAACCTGAAGCGGCCCGACGCCGACGGCCTGGGGGTGCGGGCGCTCGCCGAGGTGGGGCTCGGGCACCGCCTGGACGCGTGGCCGCTCACCCTGTCCGGCGGGGAGGCGCAGCGCGCCTCGCTGGCCCGGGCGCTGGTCCGCGAGCCCGACCTCCTGCTCCTCGACGAGCCCTTCGGGGCCCTCGATGCGCTGACCAGGCTGGAGGCCCACGCGCTCCTCACGTCTCTGTGGCGCGAGCACGGCTTCGCCGCGCTGCTCGTCACGCACGACGTCGAGGAGGCGGTGCTTCTGGCCGATCGGATCCTCGTGCTCGAGGACGGCCGCATCGCCCAGGACATCGCTGTGCCCGTCGCCCGGCCGCGAGAGCGCGGCGACGCCCGCATCGTCGAACTGCGCGAACGAATCCTCGGGCACCTCGGGGTGGGTGCCGACGTCCCGGAGAAGGAGACCGCACGATGAACGACCCGCACTTCCACTGGTACCTGCCCACCTCCGGCGACGGCCGCGACGTGATCGGCGCCGCCGAGCGCAGGGGACACGCGTCGGCGGCCCGCGACGCCGACCTGGGCTACCTCGCGCTCGTGGCCAGATCCGTCGAGCGGCTCGGCTTCGAGGCCGTGCTCACACCGACGGGCACCTGGTGCCCCGACGCGTGGATCACCACCGCCGCGCTGATCCCCGAGACCGAGCGGCTGAAGTTCCTGGTCGCCTTCCGGCCGGGCCTCGTCACTCCGACCCTGGCGGCGCAGCAGGCCGCGACCTTCGCACAACTCTCGGGCGGGCGGCTCGCGCTCAACGTGGTGACCGGCGGCGACCAGACCGAGCAGGAGCGCTACGGGGACCGCCTCACCAAGGTGGAGCGGTACGCCCGGACGACCGAGTTCCTGCAGATCGTGCGCGGCGCCCTCACCGGCGTGCCCTTCGACTTCGCCGGCGACTACTACGACGTGAGCGGCGCCGTGGTCGGGAACCCGCCGGCCCAGGCCCCGCCGCTGTTCTTCGGCGGCGCGAGCGAGGCGGCCCGGGAGACCGCCGCCCGCACGGTGGACACCTACCTCACCTGGACGGAGCCGCCCGCGAAGGTCGCCGAGCTGGTCGAGGACGTGCGGGCCCGCGCCGCGCGCCACGGCCGCGAGCTGACCTTCGGCATCCGGGCGCACGTGATCGCACGGGACACGCACGAGGAGGCGTGGTCGGAGGCGCGCAAGCTCGTCAGCCGGATGGACCCGAGGTTCATCGAGCTCGCCCGGGGATACCTGGCGCAGGCGGATTCGGAGGGGCAGCGCCGTCAGGCGGCGCTGAGCGCCGACATCAACAACCTCGAGGTGTACCCGGGGTTGTGGGCGGGGTACGGCCTGGTCCGGGGCGGCGCGGGCACCGCGCTCGTCGGCAGCCACGCCGAGGTCGCCGACCTCATCGAGCAGTACCGGGCGGTCGGGATCGACCACTTCGTGCTGTCCGGGCAGCCCCACCTCGAGGAGGCCTACTGGTTCGGCGAGGGCGTGCTGCCCCGCTTCGCGCGGGCGTCCGGGCCGTCAGCCGAACACGCCGCGGGGCGGCGCGGGTGACTCCCGGGCGGTCGCGGCGGTCAGCGGTTTCGCCCCACCCGTGAACCGCGCCACCTCCGTGCCCGTCACGAGGGTTCCCGGGAACGGATCGCCCGCGAGCCTGCGGCCGAGTCCGTCGGGTACCGCGCCCGCGACCAGGACCAGGTTGCCGAAGCGGCGACCCTTGAGCACCGCGGGCTCGGCCGCGACCGCCACCTCGCCGAAGGTCCCCGCCACCGTCGCGGCCACGGACCGGGCGAAGGGGAGGGGCGGACCGTCGGCGATGTTGATCGCGACGGTGCCCCCGGGCGCGAGTAGGGGCGTCAGGGACGCGAAGAACTCCGTGGTGGTGAGCGCTGCCGGGGTCCGGGCTCCGGCGAAGACGTCCAGGACCAGCAGGTCGACGGTGCCGAGCATGCCCGGCGGCAGCACGGTCGCGGCCTGCGCGGCGTCGGCGCACCGGACCTTGATCTGCTCGCGCTTGGGCAGGGGCGCAGCGGCGCGGACGGCGTCGATCAGCGCGCGGTCGTACTCGAGTACCTGTTGGCGCGATCCAGGCCGGGTCGCGGCGATGTAGCGGGGGAGCGTGAAACCGCCGCCGCCCAGGTGCACGGCGGTGATCGGCTCGCCGGCCGGACGCACCAGGTCTGCGACGTGCCCGATCCGGCGGACGTACTCGAAGACGAGGTTCGTCGGGTCGCCGGTGTCGATGTAGCTCTGCGGGGTCCCGTCGACGAGCACGGTGAACGCGCCGGGCCGGTCGCGATCGGCTTCGATCACGACCGGCCCGGTCACGGCAGCGGGCTCGGCGCTCAGCTGTTCGCGGCCTTGAACTCGCGACGGCGCGCGTGCAGGATCGGCTCGGTGTAGCCGTTCGGCTGCGTGCCGCCGAGCAGGATCAGGTCCTTCGCGGCCTGGAAGGCGATGTTGGTGTCGAAGTCCGGCGCCAGCGGGCGGTAATCGGGATCGCCGGCGTTCTGCTGGTCGACGACCGGCGCCATGCGCTCGAGCGCCTCGATCACCTCGGCCTCGGTCACCACGCCGTGCCGCAGCCAGTTGGCGAGCAGCTGCGAGCTGATGCGCAGCGTCGCGCGGTCCTCCATGAGGGCCACGTCGTGGATGTCCGGCACCTTGGAGCAGCCGACGCCCGCGTCGATCCAGCGAACGACGTAGCCCAGGATGGACTGGGCGCTCTCGTCGAGCTCCTCGCGCATCTCCTCGGCCGACCAGTTCGGGTTCTTGGCGAGCGGGATGGTGAGGATGTCGTCCACCGACGCCGGGTCGCGCTTGGCGATCTCGTTCTGCACCTCGAAGACGTCCACCAGGTGGTAGTGCAGCGCGTGCAGGGTCGCCGCGGTGGGCGAGGGCACCCACGCGGTGGTGGCGCCGGCCTTCGGCTGCGCGATCTTCTGCTCGAGCATCGCGGCCATCAGGTCGGGCATGGCCCACATGCCCTTGCCGATCTGAGCCCGGTGCTGCAGGCCGGCGTGCAGGCCGATGTCGACATTGCTGTCCTCATAGGCCTTGATCCAGGTCTGCTGCTTCATCTCGCCCTTGCGGACCACCGGGCCCGCGAGCAGCGAGGTGTGGATCTCGTCGCCGGTGCGGTCGAGGAAGCCCGTGTTGATGAACACGACGCGGTCGTTCGCGGCGGCGATCGCGGCCTTGAGGTTCACCGTGGTCCGGCGCTCCTCGTCCATGATCCCGACCTTGAGGGTCCGCGCGGGCAGGCCCAGGATCTGCTCGACGCGCGCGAAGATCTCCGTGGCGAAGGCCACCTCCTCGGGGCCGTGCATCTTGGGCTTGACGATGTACACCGAGCCGGTGCGCGAGTTGCGGATCTCGCCGGACAGGCCGTGGATCGCGATGAGCGAGGTGACGATGCCGTCGAGGATGCCCTCGCCGATCTCCTCGCCGTCCAGCAGGATCGCGTCGGTGGTCATGAGGTGGCCGACGTTGCGCACGAACAGCAGCGAGCGGCCGTGCAGCACCAGCTCGGAGCCGTCGGCGGCGGTGTACGTGCGGTCCGGGTTCAGGGTGCGGGTGAAGGTCTTGCCGCCCTTGCTGACCTCCTCGGCGAGATCGCCCTTGTTCAGGCCCAGCCAGTTGCGGTACCCGACCACCTTGTCGTCCGCGTCGACCGCCGCGACGGAGTCCTCGAAGTCCATGATCGTGGTGACCGCGGACTCGACGAGGACGTCCTTGATGCCAGCCGGATCGGTCTGCCCGATCGGCGACGACGCGTCGATCTGGATCTCCAGGTGCAGGCCGTTGTGGCGCAGCAGCACGCCGGTGGGCGCCGCAGCGTCGCCGGTGTAGCCGGCGAACACCGTCGGGTCCGCGAGCGCGAGGTCGCCGCCGTTGAGGACCAGGGCACCGTCGGCGACGGAGAGCGACGAGACCGCGGTCCAGGAGCCGGACTCGAGCGGCACGGCCCGGTCGAGGAAGTCCTTCGCGAAGGCGATGACCTTGTCGCCGCGGACCTTGTTGTAGCCCTTCGTCTTCTCCGCGCCGTCGGCCTCGGAGATCGCGTCGGTGCCGTACAGCGCGTCGTACAGCGAGCCCCACCGGGCGTTCGCGGCGTTGATCGCGAA
Organism: Tsukamurella sp. NPDC003166; assembly: GCF_040611135.1. NCBI lineage: Bacteria > Bacillati > Actinomycetota > Actinomycetes > Mycobacteriales > Tsukamurellaceae > Tsukamurella > Tsukamurella sp. NPDC003166. The sequence continues at coordinate 4,941 of NZ_JBEXNL010000024.1, read as the reverse complement.
GCGCGCGTTGAGGATCGGCACCACGAGCTGCGGGCCGGCGGTCGAGGTGATCTCGGTGTCCACGTCGGCCGTGGTGATCTCGCGGTCCTCGGGGACCGGCACGAGGTAGCCGATGTCGCTGAGGAACTGCTTGTAGGCGGGGAAATCGACCTCGCCGGGGTTGGCGGCGTGGAACCCGTCGATCTTCGCCTGCAGCTCGTCGCGCTTGGCGAGCAGCGCCCGGTTCTTCGGGACCAGGTCGCCGATGACCTGCGCCGCACCGTCCCAGAAAGCGGCCTGGTCGACGCCCGTGCCCGGAAGCGCCTCGTTGTTGATGAAATCGTAGAGAACCGTTGCGACCTCGAGGCCGGCGACGGATGTCCGGGCGGTGTCAACCATGAAGTACTTCAACCCCTTCGTAGCACGTGACTAAGTGCCCATCAGGTTACTCCGCGCGAGGACGCCGCCGACTCCGGGACCACCTGGCCGAAGTCCAGTTTGACCAGCTGGTCGGCCCGATCGAAGTAGCGGTCGTCGTGGGTGATCACGACCACCGTCTTCCCCCGTGCCCTCAGGTCGCCGATGATCCGGTCGTAGAACACCGCGCGGAATCGGGGGTCCTGATCCGCGGCCCATTCGTCGAACAGGTACACGGGCCGGTCCTCGAGCAGCGCGGTCAGGAGGGCGAGGCGCTTGCGCTGCCCCGTCGACAGCGCGAGCGTCGAGAGCTTGCCGTCCTGCACGGTAACCGCGTGCGCCAGTTCCAGGTCGTGCAGCAGGCCGCGGACGCGGTCGTCCAGATCGTCGGCGGCGAGGCCGAGGTAGTCGTCGAACAGGTGGAAATCGGAGAACACGGCGGTGGTGTGCTGCCGGAACCACTCGGTGTTGTGCGGACCGACCACCTCGCCGCCGATCCGGATCTCGCCGATCCGCGGCGCGTACAGCCCCGACAGCAGCTTCGCCAGCGTGGATTTGCCGCTGCCGTTGCCGCCGACCACGAAGGTCACCTCGCCGGGCCGCAGCGTGAGGTCGATGGGGCCGAGGCGGAAGCCGTGCGGGACGCCGGGACCTCCGGGAGGCGGCGGCATTCCGGGGCCGGGGTGCGGCGGCGGGCCACCGGGGCCGCCCGGTCCGGGCCGGCCCGGAGGGCCGTGACCGGGAGGGGGCTCGGGCAGGTACTCGTAGCCCACGCCCCGCAGTTCGACGGTGCCGTCCGACAGCGGGCGGTCGTCGTACGGGAGGGCCGACTCGTCGCGCGCGGTCTCCAGGGACAGGTCGAGACCGCGGATCTTGGCCAGCGCCACATCGCCGCGGAGCAGATCGGGGATGCGGTGCATGAGGCTCTGCATCGGCATCGACAGGAAGGTCGTGACCAGCACGTAGCCGATCATCGTCTCCCGCGGCAGCTCGAGCGCCCGGGCGAGCACGAACAGGATGAGCACCATCGTGCCCAGTTGCAGCACCTGACCGAGCGCCTGGCCGCCGGCGAAGCGCGTGCCGGCGGCGACGTGCTTGCCGCGCAGGTCCTCGGCGGTGCCCAGCAGCTTCCGGTCGAGGAAATCGGCGCGGCGGCCGCGGTGCAGCTTGAGCTCCTTGATCCCGTGCGTGACCTCCTGGAACGAGCCGATCAGGGCATCGTCGAGCTCGCGGGCCCGGCGGTAGGTCTCCCGGACCTTGCGCAGCACCGTCTCGACGCACGCGATGCCGATGAGCGTGCCCGCGACGGAGACGGCGAACAGGGTGCCCGACACGGTGGCCAGGTAGGTGAGCGCGCCGATGATCGTCGCGAGGTCGATGCACAGCCCGGGGATGCCGGACACGGCCATCGACAGGGAACGCACGTCCTCGGTGAGCGTCGCCAGCAGGCGGTGATCGCCGAGCCGCTCGATGTGCTCGAGCGGCGCCGCGAGCACGCGCTGCGAGAGCCGCGCCCGCAGCCGGTAGACGGCGGCCTGGGCCAGGTGCAGCAGGATCAGCTGCGAGGCGACGCCCGCGACCACCACGACGACGGCGGTCACCACGAACCGGGTGACCGTCACCGTCGGCATCGGTCCCGGTGCGACCAGACCGTTGATGAGCGTCAGCAGGTACGCGTTGGCCGCGCCGGCGACGAGGCCCGCGGCCACCGCCGCGGCGATCGCCGCCGGGGAGATCGAGACGAGGAACTTCAGGAGCTTCACGGCGCGCTCATTCGCCGGTGGTCACGACGTCGAACAGGAACCCCTCCACGGTCACGCCCGGCGCGAACGAGAAGGCCATGCCGGTCGACGGTGCGCCGTCGGCGTCGTCGGAGAGCACCTGCGCCAGCAGGCGCTCCAGGACGAACAACAGCGAGACGCTGAGCATGTTCCCGTGTCCGGCGAGCACGTCCCAGCTCAGGCGCGAGGCCTCGTCGGGCAGGCCGAGGGCGGTCGAGGCGGACTCGATGATCTTCGGTCCGCCCGGGTGGATCGCCCAGTGCGCGACGGCGTCCCGGTCGAGGCCGTTGCGCTGCAGCACCCCGTCGACCACCGGGGCGACACCGTCGACGATGTACTGGGGCAGGGACTCCGCCAGTTCGCAGGTGATGCCGTCCGCGTTGACCCCGAGCACGATCCCGTCCTCGGCACCGTCGAGCAGGTGGCTGAAGGTATCGCGCACGACGATCTTCCCGGCGGGCAGCGGATGCCCGACCTCGCTCGCGCCGATCAGGGCGGCGCCGCAGCCGTCGGCGAAGAGGCTGGAGATCACCACGTCGTTGGGGTCGCCGGAGAAGACGGCGTTGACCGAGCTGAGCTCGAGGCAGATCATCAGTGACTTGCGGTCGGGGTGCGCGCGGACGTAGTCGGTGGAGACGCGCAGCGCGTTCATCGCCGCGGCGCAGCCCATGAAGTTGATGACCACGCGGCTCGTACCCGGGGACAGGCCGAGCGCGCGGATCACGGCGACGTCGACGCCGGGGGCGAGGAAGCCGGTGCTGGTGACGAACACCAGCTGGCCGACGTCCGCCGGGTCGACGGTGCCGAGGGCGCGGCGGGCCGTGTCGATCGCGAGCGGCGCGGCGTGCTCGAAGAACAGGTCCATCCGCTCGCGGATCGTGTCGGGGCGGGTGCTGAACGCGGCGAACTCCTCGGTGAGCGGGTCGATCGCGAGGTGGCGCTCGGTGACCCGCGTCTTCGCGTACACGCGGCGGATGCGCTCCGCCTGCCGCGGGTCGTCGAACCGGGACGCGACGCGGTCCGCGGACTCGGCCTGGGCGTACGCCTGCGCGGGAGAGCCCGTCGCGAGGGACTCGATCACCGCGACCGAGGTGGGCGGCGCCGGCGGGGCGCCGCGCCAGAGGGTGGTACCGGGTAGTTCCGGGGCGGCGATGCGCTGTTCCTGCGTGTTCATGGTGATCTCCTTGAGCTGGAAGATGTGGGGCGGCGGGAGCCGGATCAGACGGTGCCGATACCGGTGAAGCCCGCGACGACGTACGAACCCGAGGTCTTGAGGGCCTGCGGCGAGAAGTGCTCGCGGAAGAAGCCGTGGCCCTGCTCCTGGGCGGGGCGCGACTTCTGGCCCAGGAAGGTCTTGACCTGGTCGGGCAGGCGGTCGAAGAGGAAGCTGCGGCGGGGGAGCCACTCGACACCGAACTTCGCGGCCTCCTCGGCCATGAGTTCCTCGGTCGCGATGTTCGCGTAGCCGCTCCGCTGGTAGGGCAGCACGTGATGGACGCGGTGGCTGGAGAGCCCGGCCGAGAGGAAGCAGTCCACGTACCGATTGCCGGAGATCTTCAGGTCGTAGGCCTGGTTGAGCTGGTTGACCGCCCAGTCCTCGGTCTCGACCTCGGGCAGGTCGTCGACGTCGGTCTCGAAGTCGTGGCTCGCGACCACCAGGAAGGTGCTCACCCACAGCACGGCCACGAACTGCGCGACCCACGCCCAGATGTCGCCCAGGAACAGGAACAGCAGGAACTCGCCGATGAGCAGTGCGCGCATCGCGAAGGCGCCGATGAAGTGCGGCAGTGCGCCGCGCAGCGAGCCGTACATGTCGGCCACGCCGACCTGCCGGGTGAGCTTGACGATCTCGAAGAGCCGCATCGTCATACCCGTGGCGGTGTGGCCGAACTTGTGCAGCGTGTGGATCGGGATCCGGTACCAGCGCGGGATGTCCATCATCATGGTGAACACGTTCTTCTTGATGTCCACCTCGCTCTGCGTGTGCGGGTGGTGCAGCAGAGCGTGCCCGTCGGCCGTGACGAAGGACAGCGCGACGTAGTTGATGTCGAAGGCGTTGACCAGGACCTTCGTCGCACCCTTCTGCGCGCGGTGGATCGCGTAGTGGCCGAACCCGGCGAGCGAGCTCCGCAGCATCACCATGAGCAGCACGAACAGCCAGATCGGCATCCAGGACGGAACGCTGAGCCGGGCCGCGATGACGGCCACGTAGGCGACGGCCAGGACCGCGGCGGTGATGTTGAACCAGCGGTCCATGCGCTCCACGCGCGCCTTCATCGCCGGGTCCCGCAGGCGCGCCTTCACGGCGTGCAGCAGATCCTTCGGATCGTCGAACCGGTACCGCGGCGTGTCGCGCCAGCTGTCGAAGCCGTCCTTGAACAGGAATGCGGGGGCGTTGTTCTTCGGGTGTACGTCCACGACCTCGGCGTCGCGATCGAGCGCGAACCGCTGCAGCATCTTCTCGATCTTCTCGGGATTGGCGTGATACGACCCGATGATCGACGTGATGTCGCGATTCTTGGAACGGCCGATGAAGAATTCCCCGCCGGGATGCTTGTTGATCCATTCCGTGAGGTCGTACGCGCGGCCCTTGTACACCCACACGTTCGACAGCTGCGGGCCGCCGCCGGGGCCCGGCTCGCGGCCCAGATCGCGCGGGCCGGGATCGCCCGCGCCGGGCTGGAAGTCGCGGCCGCGCGGGCCCGCCGGGCGGCGGCGCAGGTCCCGACGGCGCGTCGGGGCCCGATCAGCGCGACCCCGGCCG
>NZ_JBEXNL010000023.1:0-76293 GCF_040611135.1 Tsukamurella sp. NPDC003166 | reverse complement strand
GGGCCGCAACGCCATGCCCACAATCCCGAACCGCGCCCGAAAACACCAATCCGAAACCGATCAGGACGGGACGGCCACCTCATGAAAGATCGAGGTTAGCGCCGCTCGGTCCGCGCAGTGGTCGATCGCGCGGTGGAACGTCCACGGTGCGCCGTCGATCGCCTCGACGATCCTTGTCACGGCCGGCAGGTCCACGGCGCCGTCCGCGGTGAGGAAGCCGAGCACGAACTCCTCCGCGCCAGCGCTCCTCAGCTCGACGGTGCGCCGCACCAGCGCGTCCAGATTCCCGGGCGCGAAGCCGTCGGCGAGCCGAATCATCACGCGCACCGGGATGTCCACGGCGGCGCGGACCTCCGCGACAGTGGCGGGGGAGGGGCTCAGCCCGTCTGCCGCCATGTCGGCGACGAGCTCCACCCGGTCCGCCCCGCCCTCCTGAGCGGCGATCCCGTCGCGCGCGTTCAGGGCGATCACTTCGAGCAGTGCCATGAAACCAGTCTCCCAAAGGCGCCGCTGGAAATCCGATGGACCGAAGTGTTGCGGCCGAATACGCTGCCGTGCATGGATATGCGCAAGCTCCCCGAATCGCTGCGGCAGTGCTACTGCCGTCGGTTCGGCGTGCCCGCATAACCTGCGGCAACCCGGGCCGTCGCTCCACCGCCGGCCCGGAGCCATGCATCACACGCATGGCCACTCGGACCGGTGACCATCACACCGAGACGAGAAAGACATGGAGAAGATCAGCAAGTCCTTGGTCTCGTGGGCGTCCATCCTGGACGAGAAGACCCGCGAGCAGGCGATCACCACGGCGAAGCTGCCGTTCATCTACCCGCACATCGCGTTGATGCCCGACGCCCACCTGGGCAAGGGCGCCACCGTCGGCTCGGTCATCCCGAGTCTCGGCGCCGTGATCCCCGCGGCGGTCGGCGTCGACATCGGCTGCGGCATGATCGCGGTCCGCACCCAGTTCACGCTGGCCGACCTGCCCGATGACCGCGCGACGGTCCGCGAGGCCATCGAGCGGGCGGTTCCGCTCTCGCCCGGCCGCTACAACAAGAAGGTCGTGGCCACGGCGGAGCCCAGGATCGCGGAGCTGGAGACGCTCGCCGAGCGGGCGGACTTCAACCCGTCCCAGTACGCTGGGAACTGGAAGCTCCAGCTGGGCACCCTCGGCGGCGGGAATCACTTCATCGAGATCAGCCTCGATGAGGACGACACCGTCTGGGCGTTCCTGCACTCCGGCTCCCGCGGCGTGGGCAACAAGATCGCCCAGCACCACATCGCCGTGGCGACCCGGCTGTGCAAGCAGTGGTGGATCCCGCTGCCGGACCCGGACCTCGCGTACCTCGTGGAGGGCACGCCGGAGTTCCGCCGGTACATCGCCGAGCTGACGTGGGCGCAGCACTTCGCGCTGCTCAACCGTGAGGAGATGATGGACCGGGTGATCCGGCAGCTCGGCGAGTGGGTGGGCACGCCCGTCGTGGAGGCCGAGCGGATCAACTGCCACCACAACTTCACCAAGCGTGAGAAGCACTTCGGCAAGGAGGTGTGGGTGTCGAGGAAGGGTGCGATCGAGGCCACCGAGGGCAAGCTCGGCCTGATCCCGGGCTCGATGGGCACCGCGTCGTACATCGTCGAGGGCAAGGGCTACGCCCCGTCGCTGAACAGCTCGCCGCACGGAGCGGGCAGGGAGTACTCCCGGTCCGCGGCGCGTAGGGCCTTCACGCACGAGCAGCTGCGGGAGGCCATGGTGGGCATCGAGTTCCGCGACAGCCCCGACTTCATCGACGAGATCCCGCAGGCATACAAGCCGATCGACCGGGTGATGGCCGACGCGGAGCAGTTGGTCACGGTCCGCGCCGTCCTGCGCCAGATCGTCAACGTCAAGGGGCAGTGACTCGTTCCCCGGCTGGGTGCTCTCAGCCGGGGAACGGGTCCTCCGTGTGACCGACGAGGTCGGCGACGGAATCGATGGTGCGGGTGGGGCGGTACGGGTAGGCGGTCACCGACTCGCGGGTGGAGATGCCGGTGAGCACGAGGATGGTGCGCAGCCCCGCCTCCAGGCCGCAGACGATGTCGGTGTCCATCCGATCGCCGATCATCAGCGTGTCCGCGGAGTGCGCCCCGAGTGCCCGCAACGCCGACCGCATCATCAGCGAGTTCGGCTTGCCCACGTAGTAGGGGGAGCGGCCCGTGGCCTCGCGGATCAGAGCGGCCACGGCACCGGTCGCCGGCAGTAGTCCGTCGCGCGACGGTCCCGTCGGGTCCGGGTTCGTCGCGATGAAGCGCGAGCCACGGTCGATCAGGCGGATCGCCGTGGTGATCGCCTCGAAGGAGTAGGTCCGGGTCTCGCCGAGCACCACGTAGTCGGGATCGTTGTCGGTGAGCACGTAGCCGGCGTCGTGCAGCGCCGTCGTCAGGCCCGACTCGCCGACGACGTAGGCGGTGCCGTTGGGCCGCTGGTCCTGGAGGAACTTCGCGGTGGCGAGCGCGGAGGTCCAGATCCGCGACTCGGGGATGTCGAGGCCGGTGGCGACCAGGCGGGCGCGCAGGTCGCGCGGGGTGCGCGTCGAGTTGTTGGTGAGCACCATGAACGGCGTCCCGGCGGCCGTCAGCTCCGCGATGAAGGCGTCGGCGCCGGGAATCAGGTGCTCCTCGTGGACCAGCACCCCGTCCATGTCCATCAGGTACGTCCACTCGCTCATGCCCGCGAATCTACTCCCGGAGGTTTGGCGTCGCCGTGATTCGAACCTTGACGACGGGCCGCGCGACAGGGCATTCTCGACGCAGGTCATGAGTGCCAGCGACAAGCCCCGGCTCGCTGGTCGGCAACCCTCCTCCGCGGTGGGGTGCTCCGGGTGACGACCTGGCCGCACCGAACGAGTGCGGCAAGCGCGGATTCGCGGCACGTCGGAAACGGGTGCCGTGCGTCCTCATACCGAAGGACATCTCTCATGAGCATCGCCACCACCGAGCGCGCCGTCTGCCTCACCCCGACCGTCACGTCGCCTCTCGCCGCCGCCCGCAGCACGCCGCTGCCGCTGGGTCCGCTGGCGCGGGTGACCGGCGCGGACGAGTACGTCCCGGTCAGCGACGGTGCGACCGTCCGCTACGCCAACTTCGACTACGCCGCGAGCGCCCCGGCCCTGGTCGAGGTGCGGCAGGCGGTCCAGGAGGCGCTGGGCGAGTACGCGAGCGTGCACCGCGGCGCCGGCTACCTCTCGCAGCGATCGACGTCCCGCTACGAGTGGGCCCGGGAGATCGTCGCCGAGTTCGTGGGCGCCCGCGCCGATGACCACGTCATCTTCACCGGTAACACCACCGACTCGATCAACCTGCTGGCGGGCTGCGTCCCCGGCGAGGTCGTGGTCCTCGATTGCGAGCACCACGCGAACCTGCTGCCGTGGAAGCGGATCGGCGCGCGAGTGGTCTCGGCGCCGCTGTCGATCGAGGGCACCCTCGAGGTGCTCGAGAAGGAGCTGCGCAGCCGCCCCGCCGCCCTGGTCAGCGTGACCGGCGCGTCCAACGTCACCGGCGAGGTGCTGCCCGTCCGCCGGCTCGCCGCGCTCGCCCATCGGCACGGCGCACGGATCGCCGTCGACGGTGCCCAGCTGGTTCCGCACCGTCGGATCTCCTTGCGCGAGAGCGGTGTCGATTACCTCGCCTTCTCCGGGCACAAGCTGTACGCACCCTTCGGCTCCGGTGTGCTCGTCGGTCGCGCCGACTGGTTCGACGAGGCCGAGCCCGTCCGCTGCGGCGGTGGCGCCAGCTACGAGGTGATCGGCACGCCCGTCTCGAAGTCCGTCGAAGTCGCCTGGCACACCGGCCCCGCGCGGCACGAGGCCGGCTCGCCCAACGTCCTGGGCGCGGTCGCCATCGCCGCCGCCTGCGAGGCCATCGAGCGCCTCGGCGAGGACGCGATCACCCGGCACGAGCGCTTCCTCACCGACCTGCTGCTGCGTTCGCTCGAGGGCATCGACGGGGTCCGCACGCTGAAGATCTGGGCCGATTCCACTGAGCGGGTCGGCATCGTCGCCTTCACCGTGGCCGGCCACACGCCCCGCGAGGTCGCCGAGTTCCTGTCCGACGAGTACGGGATCGGCGTGCGGGACGGGAAGTTCTGCGCCCACCCCGTTGTTGATCGGTTGGGATGCTCCGACGGTGCCGTCCGCGCGAGCATCGGCCTCGGCACCGGTGAGAACGACGTGCGCCGCCTGGCGGGCGCCCTCGAAGACCTGTCCGCACGGACGAAGTGAACCCTGGAGGAACCATGACCGTCTCCCGCCCCGCACTGCTGGTCACCGTCGACGGTGAGCCCGGCTCCGCGGCACTGACCCGGGTCCGCGCCGCGGATCTGCGGCTCGCGCAGCGTCAGCGCGGCTACCTGCGCGCCGAGGACGAGCGCGCGGGGCGGGAGCCCGGCGCGGTGGCGCTCGAAGTGGACGTCGTCATCGACGAACGGGCCGCGGACGCCCGCGCCAGCTACGCCCCGGACGGCGCCGCGCCGCAGGGCATCACGTACATCGGCACCCCGTCGGGTCTGAGGTCCCTGATCGAGGACGTGTACGCGGCCGAGGTGGCGGATGCCGTGGTCCTGCGACCCGTGGGCGGCTCCCGCACCAAGGACCTCATCGCCACCCTCCTCGCCGCATAGGCGCGGTCCGGGCGGCGCGCGGCATACTGATCGGCGTGACCGAGCAGTACTCCGCCCGTACCGAGAACGTCCGCGCGGCCCTGGCCGCGGCGGGCCACCCCGACACCGTCCGGCACGTGCCCGACGGCGCGAAGACGGCTGCCGACGCCGCTGCCGCCCTGGGCTGCGAGGTGGGAGCCATCGCGAACAGCCTGATCTTCCTCGCCGACGGTGCGCCGCTGCTCGTGCTGTCGAGCGGTCGGCACCGCGTGGACACCGTAGGGCTGGCGGCGCGGCTCGGTGTGGGCCGCATCTCCCGTGCGAAGCCGGACGACGTGGCCGCGGCCACGGGGCAGGTGATCGGCGGCGTCTCGCCCGTGGGACACCCGGCGCCCCTGGTGACCGTGATCGACGAGTCGCTGCGCGACTTCCCGGACCTGTACGCCGCCGCGGGGACGCACGATACGATCTTCCGCACGGATTTCGCGGCGCTGGTGGCGCTCACCGGTGCCAGGATCGTCACGACATCGGGTGGTTAGGCCGCTTCGTCCGAGTCGACTCGCACTCCTAATAATTGTAGGCTGCACGTAGTTTTGCATGCCCGAACACGGTGACGTGATCGGATGGGACCTGCGGAGGCGTGATGACGGACGAGGAACGAGCGGACCGGATCGAGGGGATCGTCGGCGTGATCGCCGAACTGACCCGCCTGAAGGAGCGGCACGCGGTGATGACCCGGCATGCGGTCGCGCCGGACGGCGTGGAGCTGGCCGCGTACACCGCGCTGTTCGCGCTGGTGAAGGGCGGGCCGATGCGCTCGTCCGCGCTGGCTGAGCAGATCCACACGGACCCGTCGACGGCCAGCCGGTACGTGACGACGCTGACCAACCTGGGCTACGCCGAGCGCACCGCCGACCCCTCGGACCGGCGCGCCGCCCTGGTGTCCGCCACGGAGGCCGGCGAGGCCAAGGTCGCGTTCATCCGCGAGCAGCGCAACGAGAAGCTGCGCCCGCTCATGGAGGAGTGGACCGACGAGGAGATCGACCAGTTCGTGGTCCTCGGCAACCGCGCGCTGCTGCAGTTCGAGCAGGCGCTCAAGCTCATGCGGGGTGCCGAGTGACCGCGGTGACGGCGGACGCCGTCGAGACCCCTGCGCCGTCCCTGACCCACAAGCAGATCCTCTACATCCTGTCGGGTCTGATGATCGGGATGTTCCTCGCGGCGCTCGACCAGACCATCGTGTCCACCGCGATCCGGACCATCGCCGACGACCTCAACGGCTATCAGTTGCAGGCGTGGGTCACGACGGCGTACCTGATCACGTCGACGATCGTCACGCCGCTCTACGGCAAGCTCTCGGACATCTACGGTCGCAAGCCCTTCTTCATGTTCGCCATCACGGTGTTCGTGATCGGCTCCCTGCTGTGCAGTACCTCCACGTCGATGTACGAGCTCGCTGCGTTCCGCGCGGTGCAGGGACTCGGCGCCGGCGGCCTGATGTCGTTGGCGCTCACCATTATCGGCGATATCGTTCCGCCTCGTGAGCGGGCGAAGTACCAGGGCTACTTCCTCGCGGTGTTCGGCTCGAGCTCGGTGCTGGGCCCCGTTCTCGGCGGCCTCTTCTCCGGCGCCGATCACATCCTGGGCATCTCCGGTTGGCGCTGGGTGTTCCTCGTCAACGTGCCGGTGGGCATGGTCGCGCTGGCCGTGGTGTTCCGCGTGCTGCGGCTGCCGCACACCCGGCGCACCGGAGTGCGGATCGACTGGTTCGGCGCCGTCGCGCTCGCGGTCGGCCTGGTGCCGCTGCTCATCGTCGCCGAGCAGGGCCAGAAGTGGGGCTGGGGCTCCACCAACGCCCTGATCTGCTACGGCATCGGCGCGGCCGGCATCGTGGCCTTCATCGTGATCGAGAAGGTCATGGGCGAGGACGCGATCATCCCGCTGCGCATCTTCAAGAACGTGATCTTCGCGCAGGGCATCGTCATCTCGATGGTCGTCGGCGCCGCCATGTTCGGCGGGATCTCGCTCCTGCCGCAGTACTTCCAGGTGGTCCACGGCGCCAGTCCGATGAAGGCCGGCTTCCTGATGCTGCCGATGGTGGCGGGCCTGATGGTGGGCTCGATCGTCGCCGGGCAGATGATCTCGCGCACCGGCAAGTACCGGATCTACCCCATCATCGGCGCGACGCTGCTCACCGCGGGCATGTTCGGCATGCACTACATCACCGCCGACGTGCAGATCGGCTGGGTCATGGGTGGTGCGGCCGTCATCGGCTTCGGCCTCGGCAACCTCATGCAGCCGCTCACACTGGCGCTGCAGAACATCCTGCCGCCGCGCGACATGGGCGTCTCGACCGCCGCCGCGACCTTCTTCCGCCAGATCGGCGCGACGCTCGGTGTCGCGGTGTTCCTCTCGGTCCTGTTCGCACAGATGCCGCAGAAGATGAAGGGGCGACTGAGCGATGCCGCGTCGGACCCGGACTACACCGCAGCGGTCCAGCGCGCCGCCGCGGGCCACGACGGCCAGCAGGCACAGGACTTCGCGACGGGTCTGGTGCACGGCGATTCCCGCGCAGTGAGCGGGGTCATGGACAACACGTCGGTCTTGGAGAAGCTCCCCGCGACCCTGGTGCATCCGCTCAAGGCCGGTTTCGCCGACTCGATGGACGTGGTCTTCCTGTTCGTGACCATCCTCGCCGCGATCGGCCTGGTGCTGGTGCTGTTCTGGAAGTCCGTGCCGCTGCGCGCCGCGCCCGCGATCGAGACGCGGGGCGCCGAGGAGACGGGCACTGCTCCGGTCGCGGCGTCGGAGACGGTGGAGTCCGCCGAGATCGCCGCCGCTGCCGAATCGGTGGCCGGTGTCGCTCCCGTGGGCACGGGTGGGGGTGACTCGCCGACCGGTCCGATCCCGTTGACGTCCCCCGGGCCGCGTCCGGAACCGCCGACGGGGCCCGTTCCTGCGCCGTCGCCCGGACTCGTCCGCGCGACGGCGACGCCCTCGCGCACGGAGATCGACGAGCTGCGGGCCCAGAACGCCTCTCTTGCGGCGGAGCTCGCGGAGTTGCGGACGGGGTACCGGGCGATCGCGGGAAGCACGCGGTTGCGTGCGTCCGGGATCACCGACCCGGTGCGGTTCGCCGTCGAGGGCACGGCGCCCGGTGGGGCGCGCGCCGGTCGGCTGGTACTGCCGCGCGGTGAGATCGCCACGCCGGCTTTCGTTCCGGTGGCGGTTCGGGGTGCGATCGCGGGGCTGACGCCGCGGGAGCTGACGGACCTGGGCACGCAGGCGCTGACCGTCGACCTGCACGAGTTGTACCTGCAGCCCGGACCGGACGTGATCGAGGGGATCGGCGGTATCGGTCGGGCGATGGCCTGGCCGGCGCCGATCATCGCCGACACGGGTGCGGCCGCGATCGCGGCGCAGCCCAAGACCCGGATCACCGACGAGGGCATCGCCTTCCGGAGCCGGCTCGACGGTTCCCCGCGCCGCTGGGATGCCGAGGAGGCGGTGCGCCTGGCGCACCGGATGGGTTTCGATGTCGCGTTCGCCCTGGCCGATCCCGCGGATCCGGGCCGGACGGAGCGGTGGGCGCGGCGCGCGCTGGCCGAGCACGGTTGGCAGACCGCGGATCGGCACGACGCCGTCTCGCTGTGGGCAGTGGTGGCCGGCGGTGCGGATCCGGAGGCTCGACGGTCCGCCGCCCGCGCGGTGCGGCGCCTGGCCGACGAGGACCGTCGGGCCGGCGGCCTGGGCTTCGGTGGCTACCGGCTCGAGGGCGTGCAGGATCCGGCCGCGCTGCGGGCCGCCGTCGGCGAGCTGGAGGCGGATCGTCCTCGGTACGTGGCGGCGGTCGACGACCCGGCCGACCTGCTGGCGGCGATCGAGGCGGGAGCCGACCTGGTCGATGGGACCGCCCCGGCGCGTGCGGGGGCGGAGGGTCGCGTGTTCACCTCGACGGGCGTCCTGAACGTCACGGATCCGTCGCTGCGGGCGGACTTCCGGCCCCTCGACCCGGCGGGTCCGGGTGTGCTCGGCGGGAACCGGGTGGACGAGTTCACCCGGGCGTACGTGCACCACTTGTTCGCGGCGAACGAGGGCCTCGCGGTCACCCTGTGCACGTTGCACAACGAGCACTTCTTCGTCGGCCTCGCCGCCGCGGCACGCAAAGCCATCCTCACTGGCGGCTATCCGGATTTCGCGATGTCGTTCCTCCGGGGGTTCGGTAAGGTCTAGCCCGATCCCCGTACTCCGATCGGCAGGAGAAAGCCGTTGCGCCGCAATGACCTGAACCGCTCTTTGAGCATCCTCGCGGCGGCCGCCGCGGTGGGCCTCGCGCTCACCGCGTGCGGTGGCGGCGGTGGCGACGCCGCCCCGTCGTCGACCGCTGCGGACGCGGCCCCCGTCGACGCGGCGAAGGCGCTCAGCCCGGCGGAGGTGCCCGCCGGGCTGACGGTGACCACCGTGCCGAACGACACCGCCTTCCAGTCCGCGATGGAGGCCGTCGGTCAGGTGCAGGCCGCGCAGATCACCCCGGCGGCGTGCAAGGACAAGAACGCGGCAGCGCAGCAGGAACTGCTCGAGACCATCAAATTCGGCCTGCAACAGAGCCTGTCCAAGGACGCGACGGTGCGGTACGGGGTCACGTTGCTCCCCAGCTCGGCGCGCCTGTCCGCGTTCGAGGCGGCGGGCACCGGCGAGTGCACGTCGATCTCGTTCGGCGACGCGCTCAAGCAGACGACGGCCCGCAAGGACCTGCCCGCCGGCGTCACCGGCGCCCAGGGCTTCGTCTTCGAGATCGACCGGGCCGTCAACGGGCAGACCGCGCACTCGGCGGCCGCCTACTTCACCAAGGGGGGCGTGCTGGCGATGGTCAACGCCAACCCGGGGCCCGACGGTACCGTCGACCGGGCGACATTCGACGACATCGTGAAGCGCGTGGCGGCCAAGCTGTAACCCCCACGACGAGCGAAGCGGCGGCGAGGAGCTCCTCGCCGCCGCTTCGTCTCTTCAGCCGTCAGTGCGCATCGGAACCGGCGGTCTCGGCGCGGGCCACGGAGCGAGCGATCTCCTCCTCGGCCTCCTTCTTGCCCACCCAGGTCGAGCCCTTGACGAACTTGCCGGGCTCGAGGTCCTTGTAGTGCACGAAGAAGTGCTCGATGGCGTCCAGCTCGAACTTGTCGATATCGCCGATGTCCTGCACCGAATCCCAGCGGGGATCGCCGGCGGGCACGACGAGAACCTTGTCGTCGCCGCCCTTCTCGTCCTCCATCTTGAACATGCCGATCGCGCGGCAGTCCACGAGCGCACCGGGGACCACCGACTCCTGCAGCAGGACCAGCGCGTCCAGCGGGTCGCCGTCCTCGCCGAGGGTGTCCTCGATGTAGCCGTAGTCGGTGGGGTAGCCGAACGCCGTGTAGAGGTAGCGGTCCAGCTTGAGGCGACCCGTCTTGTGGTCCACCTCGTACTTGTTCCGCGAGCCCTTCGCGATCTCGACGGTGACCTCGAATTCCACGCTCATTGTTTCCCTTCGCTGCGCTCAACCATGCACGCTGAGGATACCCGTGTCGGGATGCCGTTAGGCTGGTACGGTGCGACGCTCGCGGATCCGACGAACCCTGATGCGCCTCGCGGTCACCGTGATCGTGCTGGCGCTCGTCGTCGTCGGCACCGTCGCCGCCGCCCTCGGGTGGGGTGTCTACCGGGATCGGCAGAACCTCTCCGAGCATGTCCCGCCCCGCCCGGCGGAGGCTGCGTACAGCCCCGCGATCGGTGCGGTGACGGCATCGAATCAGCCCGGCTCGGCCGGTGTGACCACGCAGATCGCCGCCGCGCTGCGCAACCCGGACCTGGGCGACCTGACCGGCGTGATAGCCGACGCCGCCACGGGGACCGTGCTCTGGCAGCGCGACGCGGCACGGCCCCGCACCCCGGCGTCGACCACCAAGGTACTCACCGCGGCGGCCGCGCTGCTCACGCTGCCCGCCGACAAGCGGATCACCACCACGGTCGTCGCCGGTTCGGCTCCGGGCGAGGCGGTCCTCGTCGGTGCGGGCGATCCGACCCTGCGCTCCGGCACGGCGTCGATCTTCACCGACGCGCCCAAGATCGAGGACCTGGCCGCGCAGCTCCGCCGGTCCGGCACGGCGATCACGCACGTCGTCGTCGACACCTCCCTGTTCACCGGCACCGACTTCGGCCGCGGCTGGGACCGCGCCGACATCGCCGGGGGCGACATCACGCCGCTCCAGTCCCTCATCGTGGACTCGGGCCGGATCCGGCCCGGCGAGGACTACTCGCCGCGCGTGCCCGATCCCGCCCTCGCCGCGGGCCGCGCGCTGGCGTCCGCGCTGGGCCTGCCGCCCACGGCCGTCTCCGCGGGCACCGCGCCACAGGGCGCCACGCGGCTCGCCGCCGTGCAGAGCGCGCCGCTGAGCGTCCGCCTGCACGACGCGCTGGTCCATTCGGACAACGTCCTCGCCGAGAGCATCGGTCGTGAGGTCGCCGCCGCCGCGGGGCAGCCCCTGTCCTTCGACGGCTCCACGCGCGCCGTGATCGACACGCTCCGCACCGCGGGGTTCGACCTGACCGGCGTGGAGCTCTCCGACGTGGACGGCCTGTCCACCTTCAACCGCATTCCCGCCCGGGTGCTCGACGGGATCGTCACCGCCGCGGCCGGCGCCGGCAAGCCGCAACTGCGCCCCCTGCTCGACCTGCTGCCCGTCGCCGGGGCCACCGGCACCCTCGCCGACCGGTACGTCACCGTCAACCGGCCCGGCGCGGGATACGTGCGCGCCAAGACCGGAAGCCTCTCGGGTGTTTCCACGCTCGCCGGGTACGTCGCGACGCGCGACGGTGCCGTCCTCACCTTCACGCTGATGTCCTCCGGCACGCCGGTCGACGTGGCCCGTCCGGCCATGGACGCCGTGACCGCCGCGCTGCGCGGCTGCGGGTGCAGCTGATCGTCATGGGGAAGTCGATTCAGCCGCGCGCGCAGGTGGACTGGGCTCTTGCGGCCGCGTCCGGCCGGCGGGTCGCTCGCGTCCTGGGCGACGGTCCGGCGACCACGGGCTACACCCGCGACCGGGCGTCCGCGCAACTGCTCGACTTCGCCGCCGCGGCGGAGGAGCACGTCCGCGCCGTCACGGGCCTGCTCGTGCCCGGCGCGATCCCGCCGGCGCGCACGGTTGATCGGCAACAATGGGTCTCGGCGGCGGCGCGATCCATGGAGGCGCTCATCGAGCCCGAGGACGCACGGCATCCCGGCCTGGGGGCCAGGCTGGCCGGCGTCCAGGCCGGGGCGATGCTCGGCATGGTCTCCGGTTCCGTTCTGGGACAGTACGACCCGTTCGGTGTGCCGGGTGGCGAACTGCTGCTCGTCGTGCCGAACGTGCTCGCCGTCGAGCGCGCCCTCCGACTGAACGCCGACGACTTCCGGATGTGGGTGTGCCTGCACGAGGTGACGCACCGCGTGCAGTTCGGCGCCCACCCGTGGCTGCGGGACTACATGCGCGACAACGTCTCCGCGCTCACCGGTGGCACGGGTACGGGCACCGTCGGCGATCTCCTGGACCGGACGACGCGTGCGCTGTCGGGCGGCGCCCGGCACACCGGGATCATCGGCGTGCTCGAGATCGCCGCGCCCGCCGAACAGTTCGCGGCCATCGAACGCCTGCTCATGCTCGGCACCCTGCTCGAGGGTCACGCCGATCACGTCATGGACGCCGCCGGGCCCTCGGTGATCCCGACCGTCGCGACCATCCGCGCCGCGTTCGACCGGCGGCGGGCGGCACCGTCGAATCCCCTGCAGCGACTGCTCCGGGTCCTGCTGGGCATGGACGCCAAGATCGCGCAGTACGTGCGCGGCAAGAAGTTCGTCGACGCCGTGGTCGCCGACGTGGGCATGCAGCGGTTCAACCATGTGTGGACGGGGCCCGAGACCCTGCCGCTGCCCGACGAGCTCGACGATCCGCGGCGCTGGATCGACCGGGTGCTGTGAACCGCCCGGGGCCGGCGGTGCTGCGCGTGCGGCAGGCGGTCCGGGCCTGGCTCGCCGCTCACGGATCCGGCTCGACGGTGGCCGTGGCCCTGTCCGGCGGCGCGGACTCGCTCGCGCTTCTGACCGGTGTGCTGGCCGAGGGGCTGGACGCCGTCGCCCTCGTCGTCGACCACCGCCTGCAGGCGGGTTCGGCCGAGGTCGCGGGCCGGGCGGCGACCCTGGCCCGGGAGCTGGGCGCGCGCCGCGCCGAGGTCCTGACGGTCACCGTCGACGGTGCGGGCGGGCCCGAGGCTGCGGCCCGGGCGGCCAGGTACGCGGCCCTGGACGCCGCGCGCGACGGCGTCCCCGTGCTGCTCGGTCACACCCTCGACGACCAGGCCGAGACGGTGCTGCTGGGCCTCGGGCGGGGTAGCGGCGCGCGGTCGCTCGCGGGCATGGCCCCGTGGATCGACCCGTACGGGCGGCCGCTGCTGGGCGTGCGCCGCGCGGACACGCGGGCGGCGTGCGCCGAGCTCGGGCTCGCGCCCTGGGACGATCCGCACAACGTCGATCCGCGGTTCGCGCGCGTGCGGATCCGGACCGAGGCGCTGCCCCTCCTGGAGGAGATCCTCGGTGGGGGAGTGGCCGAGGCGCTCGCCCGCACCGCGGCGTCGCTGCGGGCGGACAACGAGGCGCTCGACGGGCTGGCGCCGGCACCGTCGGGCCCCGAACTGAGCGTCGACGAACTGGCGGGACTCCCTGCGGCCCTGAGGATCCGGGCGTTGCGGGTGTGGCTCGCAGCGCGGGGCGCGCGGGCCCTGACGGCGACCCACCTCGCCGCCGTGGACGCCCTGGTCATGGACTGGCGCGGACAGGGCCCGACGGCGATCCCGGGCGGAAGTGCGGGGCGGCGGCTGCAGGTGCATCGGACAGGTGGCATTCTGAGGGTGTGGTGAACGGCACTGGTGAGTTGTACGCGGGAGACATCGCCTCGGTGGTCCTCTCGGAGGAGCAGATCAAGCAGCGGACCGCGGAGCTCGCGGCGCAGATCGCGCAGGAGTACGGCGAGCGGGAGACCGACCTCCTCCTGATCACCGTGCTCAAGGGCGCGGTCATGTTCGTGACCGACCTGGCCCGGGCGCTGCCCGTGCCCACCCAGCTCGAGTTCATGGCGGTGTCCAGCTACGGCAGCTCGACCTCCAGCTCCGGCGTGGTGCGGATCCTCAAGGACCTCGACCGCGACATCGCGGGCCGCGACGTGCTCATCGTCGAGGACATCATCGACTCCGGCCTCACGCTGAGCTGGCTGCTGCGCAACCTCGCCACCCGGCAGCCGCGCTCGCTCGAGGTGGTCACGCTGCTCCGCAAGCCCGATGCGGTGCGCGTCGATGTGGACGTCAAGTGGGTCGGCTTCGACATCCCCAACGAGTTCGTCGTGGGCTACGGCCTCGATTACGCCGAGCGCTACCGCGATCTGCCGTACATCGGCGTGCTGGAACCCAAGGTCTACAGCGAATGACGCTGCTCACCGCTGCGGCCACCGCGGAGCGGGTGCGATCGGGCCGGCTCACCGCCGTCGCCGCCACCCGCGAGGCGCTCGCCCGCATCGGTGACGACGCGGTGCACGGCTGGCGCGTGCTGCGCCCCGAGGAGGCCCTCGCCGAGGCCGCCGCCGTCGACGCCCGCGCCGACCGGTACTCGCTGTCGCTTGCGGGCGTGCCCATCGCGATCAAGGACAACGTCGCCGTCTCCGGGTACCGCACGCTCGACGGTGTGTCCGAGGCCTGCGGCGCGGGCCTGCCGATCGAACAGGCCGACCACCCCGTCGTGAAGCGGCTGCGCGGCGCCGGCGCCGTCGTCGTCGGGCTGACCCGGGTACCGGAGCTGTGTCTCTGGGCGATGACCGACGACGCCCGCGAGGTCGTGGGCAACCCGCACCGCCCGGGCCGTACCCCGGGCGGCAGCTCCGGTGGTAGCGCGGCCGTCGTGGCAGCGGGCCATGTCGCGCTCGCGCACGGCAACGACGGTCTCGGCTCCCTGCGCGGGCCGGCCGCATGCACGGGCATCGTCGCGATCAAGCCCGGGCGCGGCGTCGTGCCGGCGCAGCTCGGCCCCACCGACTGGTTCGGCATGTCCGAGAACGGGCCGATGACGCGGACCGTCGAGGACGCCGCCCTGGGACTGTCCGTGCTCGCGGGGCGCCCCGACCTCGCCGTGGTGGGCGACGGTGCCGGCCTGCGCGTGGGGCTGGGCCTCAACCGGCCGACGCCCGTGACCTTCACCTCCCGCCCGATCCTCGCCGCGGTGCGCGATGCGGCGGGCCGGTTGTCGGCGCAGGGCCACTCGGTGCGCGATGTCCGTGTGCCCTACCCGGCGTCGCCGCTGCCGCTGCTCGCCCGCTGGGCGGCCGCCGCCGCGACCGACGCCGACGACATCGTCGCGCGCGGCGCGAATCCGGCTCTGCTGCAGGCCCGTACCCGGCGGCACGTGGCCCTCGGCCGGGTCGTCGCCCGACGGGGCCTCGTCCGGCCCGCGGAGGCCGCACGCATCGAATCGTCGCTCGAGCGCTTCTTCGCCGATCAGCGTCTCGATGTGCTGGTGACCCCGGCGCTGGCCCGCAGGCCCGCGCCCGCGCGCCGGTACAGCGCACTGCCGTGGGCGGCCAGCGCGATCCCGAGCCTGGCCTACGCGCCCTGCCCCAGCCTGTGGAACCTCGTCGGCTGGCCCGCGATGACGGTGCCCTTCCAGGGCGAGGGCGTGCAGCTCATCGCGCGCCCCGGCGGTGAGGCGGACCTCCTGGCGTTGGCCGCCAAGATCGAGCAGTAGGCGCGCCGCCGCCACCCGCGCGCGGCGCGGGGGACGACGGCCCGGCGTTGGGGGCGACGGTGCCGCGGGGCGGCCTGGGGTACGGGGACGGGACGCTGTTCTCGGTCACCGCAGCATCATGAAACGGCGCGAAACGGACGTTGTTCGCTCTGGGCGCACGTACGCACCCGGCCCCGTTCGGGCGGTGCACGGTAACCTGGGTAGTCGACCCTGCGCGGCTCTCCGCGCCGCCGGAAGAAGAAGGACTGACGAGCCGCGAGGCGAAGCCATATGAAACGGAAATCACTCATCCGCACGCTGGCGATCATCGCCGCATTCGTGCTGCTGGTCTGGGCCTTCACCATGGTCGGCGGCGGCAAGAACGAATACACCAAGGGCGTTCCCACCTCGCTCGTGGTGCAGCAGCTGCAGGACAAGAACGTCAAGGACGTCCAGATCGACGACCGGGAGCAGACGCTCCGCGTCACGCTGGCCAAGCCCGTCGCGGATCAGGGCGACGTCAAGGGCACGGGCGAGGCCACCAAGGTGTTCTCGAAGTACCCCGCGGGCACCTCGCGCGACATCCTCGGCGAGATCCAGGACGCGAAGAACCCGGACGGCAAGCCGGTCACCTACACCACGAACGTGACGCAGGAGTCGCCGTGGCTGCAGATGCTGTTGTTCACGCTGCTGCCGATCGTGCTGCTCGTGGGCCTGTTCTTCCTGCTGATGAACCGGATGCAGGGTGGTGGTCGCGGCGGTGTCATGGGCTTCGGCAAGAGCAAGGCCAAGCAGCTGACGAAGGACATGCCGAAGACCACCTTCGCGGATGTCGCGGGCGCCGACGAGGCGGTCGAGGAGCTCTACGAGATCAAGGACTTCCTGCAGAACCCGGCCCGCTACCAGGCTCTCGGCGCGAAGATCCCCAAGGGCGTGCTGCTCTACGGTCCGCCCGGAACGGGTAAGACGCTGCTCGCGCGCGCCGTCGCCGGCGAGGCCGGTGTGCCCTTCTTCACCATCTCCGGTTCGGACTTCGTCGAGATGTTCGTCGGCGTCGGCGCGTCCCGCGTGCGCGACCTGTTCGAGCAGGCCAAGGAGAACAGCCCCTGCATCATCTTCGTCGACGAGATCGACGCCGTCGGCCGTCAGCGCGGCGCCGGCCTGGGCGGCGGTCACGACGAGCGGGAGCAGACCCTCAACCAGCTGCTCGTGGAGATGGACGGCTTCGGCGATCGTCAGGGCATCATCCTGATCGCTGCCACCAACCGCCCGGACATCCTCGACCCGGCGCTGCTGCGCCCCGGCCGGTTCGACCGGCAGATCCCCGTCACCAACCCCGACATGGCCGGCCGGCGGGCCATCCTGAACGTGCACTCGCAGGGCAAGCCGCTCGCGCCCGACGCCGACCTCGACGGCCTGGCCAAGCGGACGCCCGGCATGTCCGGCGCCGACCTGGCGAACGTCATCAACGAGGCCGCGCTGCTCACGGCCCGCGAGAACGGCACCGTCATCACCGCGCCCACGCTCGAGGAGGCCGTGGACCGCGTGGTGGGCGGCCCGCGTCGGAAGAACCGGATCATCTCCGAGCACGAGAAGAAGGTGACCGCGTACCACGAGGGCGGGCACACGCTGGCCGCGTGGGCCACGGAGAGCCTCGACCCGGTCTACAAGGTCACGGTGCTCGCCCGCGGCCGCACGGGCGGCCACGCGCTCGCTGTGCCCGAGAACGACAAGGGCATGTACACCCGCAACGAGATGATCGGCAGGCTGATCTTCGCCATGGGCGGCCGGGCCGCCGAGGAGCTCGTGTTCGCCTCGCCCACCACGGGCGCGTCGAGCGACATCGACCAGGCCACGAAGATCGCCCGCGCGATGGTCACGGAGTACGGCATGAGCGCCCGCCTGGGTGCCGTGAAGTACGGCCAGGACGAGGGCGACCCGTTCCTGGGCCGCGGCATGGGCGGTGGCGCGCAGTACTCCGACGCCGTGGCCGCGCAGATCGACGAGGAGGTGCGCTCGCTCATCGAGGCCGCGCACACCGAGGCGTGGGCCATCCTCAACGAGTACCGCGACGTACTCGACGTGCTGGCCGGGGAGCTGCTGGAGAAGGAGACGCTGGTCCGTAAGGATCTCGAGCGGATCTTCGCATCCGTCGAGAAGCGCCCGTTGATCACGCAGTTCGACGACTTCGGCTCGCGCATCCCCTCGACGAAGCCCCCGATCAAGACTCCCAAGGAGATCGCGATCGAGAACGGCGAGCCCTGGCCGCCCGTCGACGAGGAGGCCGAGCGCCGCAAGGCGGAGCTCGCGCAGGCCACAGCGCAGAACGGTCGGAACGGTCACGCCGGCCAGAACGGTCAGTGGGGCGTGCCCACGCCGGCCGGGCAGCCGTGGCCCGCGCCGGGGGCACCGTCGGGCTACGGAGAGCAGGGGCAACAGCCCTATCAGCCCCAGCCCGCCTACGGCCAGCCCGGCTACCAGTGGGGCGGCCAGCAACAGGCGTACCCGGGCCCGCAGTACCCGTCCCCGCAGGGCCAGTACGGCGGCCAGCAGCCGCCGCAGGGCAGCCGCCCGGACTACGGCGCGCCGGCCGGGTGGTCGGCACCGGGGTGGCCTCCGCAGGGCCAGCCGCCGCAGGCCCCCTCGCAGCCCGGCCAGCAGGGCTCCGGCCAGCAGGGGACCGAGCAGTCCGGACCGGACCGATCGGGCGAGTCCTGATGGGCGACGGTGCCGCGATCGCCGCATTCGATCACGACCGCGCCGTCGCCGCCGTCCGGGAACTGCTCATCGCCGTCGGCGAGGACCCCGACCGCGAGGGCCTGATCAAGACCCCCGAGCGGGTCGCGCGGGCCTTCGAGGAGGTCTTCGGCGGGCTGCACACCGATCCCGACGCGGTGCTCGACACCACCTTCGGCGAGGACCACGACGAGCTGGTGCTGGTCAAGGACATCCCCA
This sequence comes from Tsukamurella sp. NPDC003166, assembly GCF_040611135.1. NCBI lineage: Bacteria > Bacillati > Actinomycetota > Actinomycetes > Mycobacteriales > Tsukamurellaceae > Tsukamurella > Tsukamurella sp. NPDC003166. The sequence continues at coordinate 57,928 of NZ_JBEXNL010000023.1, read as the reverse complement.
TGTACTCGACCTGCGAGCACCACCTGGTCTCCTTCCACGGGGTGGCGCATGTGGGCTACCTACCGGGCGACAGCGGCCGGGTCACCGGCCTGAGCAAACTGGCCCGCGTCGTGGACCTGTACGCCAAGCGCCCGCAGGTCCAGGAGCGGCTCACCGCGCAGATCGCCGACGCGCTGGTCCGCAAGCTCGATCCGCGCGGCGTCATCGTCGTGATCGAGGCCGAGCACCTGTGCATGGCCATGCGCGGCATTCGCAAGCCCGGCGCCAGCACCACCACCTCGGCGGTGCGCGGCGCCTTCAAGGACAGTGCGACCTCGCGCGCCGAGGCACTCGAGTTGATCCTGCGCCGGTGACCGGGAGCAGCGCCGCCGAGACGCTCGTCATGGGCGTCGTCAACGTCACGGCCGACTCGTTCTCCGACGGTGGCCGCTACCTCGCCCCGGAGGCCGCCGTCGCGCGGGCGCGGGAGCTCGTCGCCGACGGTGCCGCCATCGTCGACGTGGGCGGGGAGTCGACCCGGCCCGGCGCGCACCGCGTGCCCGCCGAGCTGGAACGCGACCGCGTGCTCCCGGTGATCTCGACGCTCGCCGCCGAGGGCATCGCCGTTTCGGTCGACACCATGCGCGCCTCCGTGGCCGCCGCCGCGCTCGACGCCGGCGCCGCGATCGTCAACGACGTCTCCGGCGGACGCGCCGACCCGGACATGACGCGCGTCGTCGCCGACTCCGCGGCGCCGTGGATCCTCATGCATTGGCGGCCGTCCCCGGGCGCCCCCGGGCCGGTGTGGGCCGGCATCCACCACGAGATCACCGAGTACGACGACGTGGTCGCCGACGTGCGCGACGAGCTGCTGCACCAGGCCGACGTCGCCGTCGCCGCAGGTATCGCGCCCGAACGCATCGTGCTCGACCCGGGCCTCGGCTTCGCCAAGAACGCCGCCCACAACTGGGCCCTGCTGCGCGGGCTCCCGACCCTGCAGGACACGGGATTCCGGATCCTCGTGGGCGCTTCGCGCAAGCGCTTCCTCGGCGAGCTGCTCGGCGGGCGCGAGCCCGCCGGCCGTGAGGTGGCCACCGCCGCGGTCTCCGCGCTCGCGGCGCAGGCCGGGGTGTGGGGCGTCCGCGTCCACGATGTGCGTTCGTCCGCCGACGCCATCGCGGTGGCGCAGGCCTGGCGCCGGGGCGGAGCCCCGATCACGCCCGAGGGCGGAGCCCCGACCATCACGCAGAAGGGTGGCCTCTAGAGATGGCCGATCGGATCGAGCTCACCGGCCTACGGGTGCGGGGCAACCACGGGGTCTTCGACCACGAGCGACGCGATGGGCAGGAGTTCGTCGTCGACCTGGTGCTGTGGGTCGACTCGCGGCCCGCGGCGGCGTCGGACGACCTCAACGACACCGTCGACTACGGCGCGCTGGCCCAACGTGCGCACGACATCGTCGCGGGGGAGCCGCGCAACCTCATCGAGACCGTCGCGGCCGAGATCGCCGATGACATCGCCGCCGACGAGAAGGTCTACGCCGTCGAGGTGACGGTGCACAAGCCGTCCGCACCCATTCCGTTGTCTTTTGCCGACGTGGCCGTCATCGCGCGGCGGTCCCGCTCCGGCGCGCGGAGCGTGCAGCAGTGAGCAGGGCCGTGCTGTCGATCGGCGCCAACCTCGGCGACGCGGCCGGTACCGTCCGCGCCGCGATCGACGCCCTCGGTCCGGCGCTGGTCCGCGCATCGGCGCTGTTCCGCACGCCCCCGTGGGGCGGGGTGGAGCAGGACGACTTCGTCAATGCGACGGTGCTCGTCGACGATCCGGCGCGCGACGCCGCCGGTTGGCTCGCCTTCGCGCGCGAGCAGGAGGCCGCGGCCGACCGGGTGCGCGAGATCCGCTGGGGGCCCCGCACCCTCGATGTCGACGTCGTCGCCGTCTGGGGGTCCGCCGCCGGGAGCGGCGCGAGCGGGTCGCGTGATGCCGTCTTCTCCGACGATCCCGAACTGACATTGCCGCACCCCCGCGCGCACCTGCGGGCGTTCGTGCTGGTGCCGTGGCTGGACGCCGACCCGGCCGCGGTGCTGCCGGGGCACGGCACCGTCGACGATCTGGTGCGGGGCCTCCCCGCCGACGAGACCGCGGAGGTGACGCGGCTGTGAGCGCACCGTCGAACCCGACCGGGCGGGGACCCGGGGAGCCGAACGGGCCCACCGTGCGGTCCACCGCCCGGCTCGAGCTGGTCGTGATCGTGATCGGCGTGGCGATCGGCGTCTACCTGCTGGCGAAGGCCTTCGTGCCGGTGATCCCGCTGTGGGCCGGCGCGCTGCTGTACGGCGTCGCCGCGGCGGACCTGTACATCGCCCAGCTGGTGCGCGCGCGGCTCGCGGACGGCCGGATCGGCATGGGGTCGGGGCGGATCCACCCGATCGCCGTTGCGCGGTCGGTGGCGCTCGCGAAGGCGTCGGCGTATCTCGGCGCCGTGGCGCTCGGCTTCTTCGGCGGAGTGCTGGTGTATCTGTACGCCTCCGGTGCCGAGCTCGGCGCCACGCACGCGGACCGGCCCGGGGCGTGGATCGGCGCGGCCGGCGCGCTCGTGCTCCTGGCCGCGGCGCTGTGGCTGGAACGGTGCTGCCGCACGCCGGACGATCCCGATGACCAGCCCGCCGACACATCGCCAGCCTGAGAGGCTGGACCCCAAGTAAACGGTAAGGTCGCGACCATGACGCAACCACCGATCCCGAGTTCACGGAAGCGTGTCGCCCGCCGATCGGGAGGCGCCGGTCAGTGGATGCTCGGCGTCGTGATCGCGCTCGCCGTGATCGGTACCGGGATGTGGGTGTTCTCCGAGAACCCCCGCTGGGGCCTGGTGTCGCTGATCCTGCTCATCTGGGGGCTCGTGATCGCGGCCTTCCTCATCGCGCGGTACTCGCGCGATCTACGCGCTGCGGAGTCGAAGGAGAGCGGTCTCAAGACCGTCTACGGCCTGCAGCTGGAGCGGGAGATCAGCGCCCGTCGCGAGTACGAGCTGCAGGTGGAGCGCGATATCCGTGCCGAGGTCTCCGGCGAGTCGAACGAGGAGCTGACCGCGCTCAAGGCCGAGGTGCTCGCGCTGCGCGCGAACCTCGAGGAGCTGCTGGGGCGCGATCTCGGCCCCTCCTACAGCGAGCTGTACGCCGCCGCCGAGCAACGCGCGATCGCCGCCCAGCGCGCCAAGTCCGTGTTCGAGGACGACGACCGGTTCCGCGCTCAGCAGGACTTCGCGGGCGTCCCTGAGCCCTCGCCGGAGGTCGACGATTACTACGGCGCGGGTTCGGCCGGGGGAGCGATCGGTTTCGAGGGCGATGTCGCCGAGGCGGCCGTCGCCGACGTGCCGGCCGCGGACGGTCCGCAGGAGGAATCGCCCACGACGGTGTTCCACGTGGTCACCGAGGAGGCGGAGCCGGCCACCGCGCAAGGCGAGCCCGAGGTACCGCCGGTCGACGTCGAGCACGTCGAGCACGTCGAGCACCTCGATCCCACGACGAACGAGCCCTTCGTTCCGCTCGCCCCGCAGTCCGGCTACCGCTCACCGCTTCCGCCGCGCCCGTACACGCCCGACGTGCCGCCGCAGCAGGCACCGGCCGGGCCGCCCTATTCGCCGTTCCAGGCGTACCCGCCGCAGGCACCGCAGCAGCAGTGGGCGGCGCCGCAGGTGCCGCCGACCGTGCCGGCCGATCCGGCCCCTCAGCCCGCGCCGGAGCAACAGGCCTCCCAGGACCCGCACGAGCACGTCGCGGGCCAGCACTCCTCCGGCAACACCGTCGCCGACCTGATCGCCCGGATGAACGCCGACACGGAGCGGTCCAGCGGCGGTCGCCGCCGCCGGCAGGACTGATGATCTAGCTCACATCGCGTTGCCCGTGCGCCGGCGCGGGCATAGCCTTCTGATGACCGTCCGGTACCCGCGCCGCGGGACTGGAACGACCCCCTTGGAGGCGTACGCCCATGCCCGAGCTCCTGGCCGGGATACCCAATCCCCCTACCCCTGCGCGGCTGTCCGTCGGCGTCGTCTCCGCCGGCCGCGTCGGTACCGCCCTCGGCTCCGCCCTCGAGCGGGCCGGTCACGTCGTGACCGCGGTCGCGGCACCGTCGGGCCCCTCCCGCGAGCGCGCCACGCGTCGGCTGCCCGAAGCGACGGTGGGCGCACCGTCGGACATCGCGGAGAAGGCCGAGCTCCTCATCCTGGCCGTGCCGGACACCGAGCTCCCCGCTCTCGTCGACGAGCTGGCCCCGCGCGTCAATCCGTCCGCGATCGTGCTGCACACCTCGGGCGCCCTCGGGGTGGGCGTCCTCGCGCCGCTGGCCCGGCTGGGCTGCACGACCATCGCCTTCCACCCCGCGATGACCTTCATCGACGATCCCGAGGACACCGTCCGGCTGGCCGACTGCTGCGTCGGCATCACCGCCGCGGACGAGATCGGGCACGCCGTCGGGCAGGCGCTCGCGCTCGAGCTCGGCGCCGAGCCGGTCCGGGTGCCGGAGGCGGCGCGGCCGCTCTACCACGCAGCGCTCGCCCACGGTGCGAACCACCTGGTCGCCCTGGTCGACGATGCCGTGCTCGCCCTGCGCGCCGCGCTCGCGGGCGGGATCGGTGCGGATACGGTCGGCGGACAGGCGGAGGGGCTCGCCGAGCGCGTCCTCGCGCCGCTGGCCCGCGCCGCCCTCGACAACGCCCTGGCCCGTGGGCCCGCGGCGCTGACCGGGCCCGCGGCTCGGGGCGATGCCGGCACCGTCGCCCGGCACCTGACCGCACTGGCGAGCGTCGACCCGACCGACGGACCGCGCATCGCCGACGCGTACCGTGCCCAATCCCGGCGCGCGGCAGCACAATCCGGAAACTCAGCCACGATCGATCCCGTCCTCGCGACACCTCAGGAGCTCTCATGAGTGCACCCACCCGCCCGTACACCCCCGGTCAGCTGACCGTGCATCACGACCCGGCGCAGCTCACCAAGGTCACGAACGCGCTGAAGTCGACGGGGCGGCAGATCGCCTTCGTACCGACCATGGGCGCGCTGCACGCGGGCCACTTGGAGCTGGTGCACGCCGCCAAGCTGAACGGCGCCGTCGTCGTGGTGTCGATCTTCGTCAACCCGCTGCAATTCGGCGCGGGCGAGGATCTGGACGCGTACCCGCGCACCCTCGATGAGGATGTGGCGAAGCTGCGCGCCGCGGGCGTCGAGCTGGTGTTCGCGCCGTCGGCCGCCGACATGTACCCGAACGGCCCGCGCACCACGATCCATCCCGGCGCCGCCGGCGAGGGCCTCGAGGCGGCCAGCCGCCCCACCCACTTCGCGGGCATGCTGACCGTGGTGAACAAGCTGCTCAACATCGTGCGGCCGCACACCGCGTACTTCGGCGAGAAGGACTACCAGCAGCTGGTGCTGGTGCGGCAGATGGTCACCGACCTCGATATGGACGTCAAGATCGTCGGGGTACCGACGGTGCGCGAGGCGGACGGTCTGGCGATGAGTTCGCGCAACGTGTACCTGTCCGAGGCCGAGCGGGAGGCCGCCACCGCCCTGTCGGCGGCGCTGCTCGCCGGCGCCTACGCCGCGCAGGGCGGCGAGGCCGCGATCCTCGCCGCCGCGAACGAGGTCCTCGCCGCGCGGCCCGAGATCGCGGTGCAGTACCTGGAGCTGCGCGCGCCCGACCTGGGGGTCGCGCCGGAGAAGGGCGACGGTCGGCTGTTGGTCGCCGCGAAGCTCGGCACCACCCGCCTGCTCGACAACGTGGGCATCGCCATCGGGACCGGTTTTCTGGAGGAGGCCGAATAATGCTGCGCACCATGATGACCTCGAAGATCCATCGCGCCACGGTGACCGAGGCGAACCTGCACTACGTGGGGTCGGTCACCGTCGACGCCGATCTGCTGGACGCCGCGAACCTGCTCGAGGGCGAGCAGGTCGCCATCGTCGACGTGACGAACGGCGCCCGGCTCGAGACCTACACCATCGCCGGCGAGCGGGGCAGCGGCGTGATCGGGATCAACGGCGCCGCAGCGCATCTGGTGAACCCGGGAGACATCGTCATCCTCATCGCCTACGGCCAGCTGAACGAGGCCGAGTTGAAGACCTACGCGCCGAGCGTCGTCTTCGTCGACGCCGACAACAAGCCGGTCGAGCTCACCGCCGACGCGGCGCACGTGCCGGACGGCTACGGCCTGGTCACGGGCAGGGCCTGATGCTGCTGGCGATCGACGCCGGCAACACCTCGGTCACCGTCGGGCTGTTCGCGTCCGCCGCCGGCGAGGACCTGCTCGGCACGTGGCGCCTGCGCAGCGACGCGCGGATGACCTCGGACGAGGTGGCCCTGATCCTGAACGGCTTCCTCACCGGCGGCGGGTTCGACCCGGTGGAGGTCGCCGGCGTCAGCGTGCTGTCGACGGTGCCCGAGCTGCTGCGCTCGCTGCGCGCCGTGATGCCGCGCTACTACCCGGCCGCGGAGCACGTGATCCTCGAGCCCGGGGTGAAGACCGGCGTGCCGCTGCTCGTGGACAACCCCCGCGAGGTGGGCACCGACCGCGTCGCCAACGCCGCCGGTGCCTTCGAGCTGATCGGCAGGCCCGACGGTACGCCGTGCGTCGTCGTGGACTTCGGCACGTCGACGCGGGTGGACGTGGTGAGTGCGCGCGGCGAGTTCCTGGGTGGAGCGATCGCCGCCGGCGTCGGGAGCGCGCTGGACGCGCTCGCCGAGCGCACGGTCGCGCTGCGCCGGGTCGAGCTGGTGCCGCCGCGGTCGGTGGTCGGGAAGAACACCGTCGAGGCGCTGCAGTCCGGCATCATCTACGGCTTCGCGGGCATGGTCGACGCGCTCGTGTCCCGCGCCCTCGAGATCGTCCCCGGCGCCCGCGTGGTGGCGACGGGGGGCTTCGACGCGGGCGGGCCGGACGGGCAGATATCCGCGGTCGCCGCCGAGTGCTCGACCGTGACCGATCACCGCGCGGACCTCACGCTGCAGGGCCTGCGGGCCGTTCACCTGCGCGAGAGCGCCAACCGGGCGCAGCGCGAGAAGCGCGGCCGGGAATCACGGCACTGATTCGCGTCACGGATGATTCGAACCCTTGCCGCTCGGCCGGACGGGGTGCTAGTTTCACTGACATGAGCCAGGTGCGCAGCTGCATGGAGTGTTGTCGGGTCCGCTAGGAACCCGGCCCCCTTCCGCTGCCCGGACGCCGCCGCACTCGCGAGCGCGCTCCGCCTCCCTCCTGGAGATCTCCATGCACCCCGTGCACTTCACCCCCGCCGCAGGCCAGATCGTCGTCGACGTCCGCGACCAGTCCGAGCGCAACCGCGACGGCATCCTGCCCGGCGCCGTCGCCCTCGACGCCGCAGCCGTCGCCGCCCGGCTCGTCCCGGGTCTGCCCACCAGCCTCGCCGCCGCCGGCCCCGATGCCGAATGGCTGCTGGTCAGCGGCAACGGCGCCACCGCCGCCGCGATCGCCACGCGCCTGCGGGACCGCGGCGTCCGTGCCTCCTCGGTCGACGGTGGCTTCCGCGCGCTCGCGCTCGGCATCACGCCGGGAGCCGGGCGCGGCGGCGAGTCGGACGCGTACCGTCGGGCCCTGGCCCAGTTCGCGGCGCACGAGGCGTGAGGCGCGCGCCGATGCTGACGCCGGCGCGGAGCGCGCGGCGTGGGGGCCGGCGGCGTGGCGTGGATCACGAATCCGGCCGACCGCCGTCGAGCGGTAGGATCACCACCCGTGAATGCTGCGCCCGTGACTGCACCCCTGGACGACTGGGTTTCGCGACTCGCCGATGAGGCCGTGGCCTTCGCCGAGCGGAACGAGACCCCGGTGAAGGTGGCGTCGGGCATCTCCCCGTCGGGACCGATCCACCTCGGCAACCTGCGTGAGGTGATGGTGCCGCATCTGGTGGCCGATGAGCTGCGCCGCCGCGGCCGGACGGTCGAGCACATCATCTCCTGGGACGATTTCGACCGATTCCGGAAGGTACCGAACGTTCCCGGGGTGGATTCCTCGTGGGAGGAGCACATCGGTAAACCACTGACGCGCGTTCCGGCCCCGCACGGCTCCGACGCGGCGAACTGGGCGGAGCATTTCCGTCGTGAATTGCAGAGTGCGCTGGAAGATCTCGGCGTCGAGTATCGCGGAATCAGTCAAACGCAGATGTACACCTCTGGTGCGTATACGGACCAGGTGCTGCACGCCATGGCGCAGCGCGGCCGTATTGATTCCATCCTCGAGCGCTATCGCACGCTCGATCGCGGCGATTCCGCGCCGGCTGTCGAGAATGCGGAAGAAACGGACCCGGACGCCACGTCGGGAGCGGCGGAGGATGCGGACGGATCGGGCGATTCCGGCTACTACCCGTACAAGCCCTACTGCTCCGTCTGCGGCACTGATTTCACCACGGTAACGGCGTACGACGACGATTCGACCGCGCTCACCTATGAGTGCCGGTGCGGCCACACCGAGACCGTGGCACTGCGTGAACACACCGACGGAAAGCTGGTGTGGAAGGTCGATTGGCCCATGCGGTGGGCCTTCGAGAAAGTGACCTTCGAGCCCTCCGGTGTGGATCATCAATCGCCGGGATCGTCGTTCGCCGTCGGTAAGGACGTGGCACCGATCTTCGGGTGGAAGCGTCCTCTGGGCCCGATGTACGCGTTCGTCGGTATTCGCGGAATGGCGAAGATGTCCTCGTCCAAGGGCGGCGTGCCGACCGCCGCGATCGCGCTGCGCTACCTGGAACCGCCGCTGCTGCGGTGGCTGTACGGCCGGAAGAAGCCGAACCAGTCCTTCGACGTCGCGCTCGACGGTGAGCTGCCCCGCACGTACGATGAATGGGACGCGCTGGTCCGCAAGACGGCGGGGGAGAAGGCGCAGCCCGGCGACATCGCCGCCTACGCCCGTGCGGCGTCCGTGCTGGACCCGGCGTCGGGGGCGGTGCGCGAGCTGCCGCTCACCCCGCGCCCGATGGCGTACAAGACGCTCGCCTCCGTGGTCGACATCACCACCGGTGATGACGAGCAGACCCTGCGCATCCTGGCCGCTCTCGAACCGGACGCCCCGCTGACGAGCCTCGATCCGCTGCGCCCCCGGCTGGACCGGGCGAGCACCTGGGTGGCCGAGCAGATGCCGCAGCAGGAGCGCACCGTCGTCCGGACCGAGCCCGACGCCGCGCTGCTCGCGTCCCTGACCGACGAGCAGCGCGCGGGCCTGCGCCTGCTGCTGGAGGGCTCGGGAACGCCGGCACCGGCGGGTCTGGGGCGGCTCGAGGACGACTGGTCGCTCGCCGGGATCACGCACCAGGTGTACGGCGTCGCCAAGGTGCAGCGCGGGCTCGGTGCGGATCAGATCGTCAAGGGCGATAAGGAACTCGCTGCGGCGCAGCGCGCATTCTTCGTGTTGCTCTATCGGCTCCTCGTGACCAGTGACACCGGCCCTCGACTGCCCACGTTGCTGCTGGCGATCGGCCCCGATCGAGTGCGTTCCCTGCTGCATCCGTAGTGGTCTCAATTCGGCGAATTGGGCGTCATCCGTGCGATTCGTCCGTTGTGGGATCGCAATCGTTATCTGATCGCGACCATATTCACGGCGTTTGAATCGTGAATCATGTATTCGTGTGTATAGACTCGCGTTGAACGACGTCAACGGAACGTGAAAAACATCGAGAAGGGGCCGTACTATGGCGCGCAAGGTCACCGTTACGCTGGTCGACGACGTGGACGATACGCAGACCGCTGACGAGACCGTGGAATTCGGCTTGGACGGTGTCACCTACGAGATCGATCTGTCATCGAAGAACGCCGCGAAGCTGCGCGATTCCTTGGAGGAATGGGTCGCGAACGCCCGTCGTGCGGGCGGTCGCAAGCGCGGTGCGCGCGCCCTCGCCGCGCCCCGGGGGCGCACGCCGATCGACCGCTCGCAGAGTGCCGCGATCCGGGATTGGGCCCGCAAGTCCGGCCTGAAGGTCAACGACCGCGGTCGCATCAGCCAGGACGTCATCGACGCCTACAACGAGGCGAACTGACCCACGACTCTTCCCACCCCGGTGCGCGGCGCGCACCGGGGTGAGTCGTCTCCGGGATACGTTTCGCTCACGGCGGAACGGGAATCAAAACCGGCCGACGATGCGTTTGACCTGGTGTATCAGGACCGGCGAGGCGGCCCGGTGGTCCCGCGGGCATCGCGGGCGGGGCACTGCCGACACCACCGCTGACCGGTCCGAACTACAGTGAGAAGACGTTGATTGCAGACGGCTATCTGCGGGTCCGGCCTCGGCCGTTCCCCGAAGTAACCGGGATGTGAGGAAAATGGCCATGTTCGAGAGGTTCACCGACCGCGCTCGTCGCGTCGTCGTCCTGGCGCAAGAAGAAGCCAGGATGCTCAATCACAACTACATCGGCACCGAGCACATCCTCTTGGGCCTGATCCACGAGGGTGAGGGTGTGGCCGCCAAGGCCCTCGAGTCGCTGGGCATCTCCCTGGAGGGTGTGCGCAGCCAGGTCGAGGAGATCATCGGGCAGGGCCAGCAGGCCCCGTCGGGTCACATCCCCTTCACGCCGCGTGCCAAGAAGGTGCTCGAGCTGTCGCTGCGCGAGGCGCTGCAGCTCGGCCACAACTACATCGGCACCGAGCACATCCTGCTCGGCCTGATCCGCGAGGGCGAGGGCGTCGCCGCCCAGGTCCTGGTGAAGCTGGGCGCCGATCTCAACCGGGTGCGCCAGCAGGTCATCCAGCTGCTGTCGGGCTACCAGGGCAAGGAGGGCGGTGGCGGCGAGCCCGCCGGCGCCGGTGCCCGGACCTCGGGTGGCGAGGCGGGCACCCCGTCGACCTCCCTGGTCCTGGACCAGTTCGGCAGGAACCTGACCGCTGCCGCGGCGCAGGGCAAGCTGGACCCGGTCATCGGCCGGTCCAAGGAGATCGAGCGCATCATGCAGGTGCTCTCGCGGCGCACCAAGAACAACCCGGTGCTGATCGGCGAGCCCGGCGTCGGCAAGACAGCCGTGGTCGAGGGCCTGGCGCAGGCCATCGTCAACGGCAACGTGCCCGAGACGCTCAAGGACAAGCAGCTCTACACGCTGGACCTCGGTTCCCTGGTGGCCGGCTCGCGCTACCGCGGTGACTTCGAGGAGCGCCTGCGCAAGGTGCTCAAGGAGATCGACACCCGCGGCGACATCATCCTGTTCATCGACGAGCTGCACACGCTCGTCGGCGCGGGTGCCGCCGAGGGCGCGATCGACGCCGCGTCGATCCTCAAGCCGAAGCTGGCCCGCGGCGAGCTGCAGACCATCGGCGCGACCACCCTCGACGAGTACCGCAAGTACATCGAGAAGGACGCCGCGTTGGAGCGCCGCTTCCAGCCCGTCCAGGTGGGCGAGCCGAGCGTCGAGCACGCCATCGAGATCCTCAAGGGCCTGCGCGACCGCTACGAGGCGCACCACCGCATCTCCATCACGGACAGCGCGCTGGTGGCCGCCGCCACCCTGGCGGACCGGTACATCAACGACCGCTTCCTGCCGGACAAGGCGATCGACCTCATCGACGAGGCGGGCGCGCGCATGCGCATCCGCCGGATGACCGCGCCGCCGGACCTGCGCGCCTTCGACGACAAGATCGCCGACGCGCGTCGTGAGAAGGAATCGGCGATCGATGAGCAGGACTTCGAGAAGGCCGCGTCGCTGCGCGACAAGGAGAAGCAGCTCATCGGCGAGCGAGCCGAGCGCGAGAAGCAGTGGCGCGCCGGCGATCTCGACGTGGTCGCCGAGGTCGACGAGGAGCAGATCGCGGAGGTCCTGGGCAACTGGACCGGCATCCCCGTCTTCAAGCTCACCGAGGAGGAGACCACCCGTCTGCTCCGCATGGAGGACGAGCTGCACAAGCGGATCATCGGCCAGGAGGACGCCGTCAAGGCGGTCTCGAAGGCGATCCGTCGTACCCGCGCCGGCCTGAAGGATCCGAAGCGCCCGTCGGGCTCGTTCATCTTCGCCGGCCCGTCCGGCGTGGGTAAGACTGAGCTGTCGAAGGCGCTGGCGAACTTCCTGTTCGGCGAGGACGACGCGCTCATCCAGATCGACATGGGCGAGTTCCACGACCGGTTCACCGCCTCGCGCCTGTTCGGTGCCCCGCCCGGGTACGTGGGCTATGAGGAGGGCGGCCAGCTCACCGAGAAGGTGCGCCGCAAGCCCTTCTCCGTGGTGCTCTTCGACGAGATCGAGAAGGCGCACAGCGAGATCTACAACACGCTGCTGCAGGTCCTCGAGGACGGGCGCCTGACCGACGGTCAGGGTCGCACGGTCGACTTCAAGAACACCGTGCTGATCTTCACGTCGAACCTCGGTACCTCGGACATCTCGAAGGCCGTCGGCCTGGGCTTCACGTCGGGCGACTCCGACGGGTCGAACTACGAGCGGATGAAGCTCAAGGTCAACGACGAGCTCAAGAAGCACTTCCGGCCCGAGTTCCTCAACCGCATCGACGACATCGTCGTCTTCCACCAGCTGACGCAGGACCAGATCATCCAGATGGTCGACCTGATGCTCGGCCGCGTGGGCGTTGCGCTGAAGAACAAGGACATGGAGCTCGAGGTCACCGATCGCGCCAAGAGCCTGCTGGCCAAGCGCGGTTTCGACCCGGTGCTCGGTGCCCGGCCGCTGCGTCGCACCATCCAGCGGGAGATCGAGGACGCGTTGAGCGAGAAGATCCTGTTCGGCGAGGTCGGCGCGGGCCAGATCGTCGAGGTCGACGTCGAGGGCTGGGACGGCGAGGGCAAGGGCGAGGACGCGAAGTTCACCTTCGCCGGCAAGCCCAAGCCCGCGATCGACCTGGAGGAGTCCGACGACGGAGTGCCGGCCCTGGTGGCCGACGCCTCGTCCGCGACGGCCCCGGGCGAGAGCGCCTGACGCCCGACCGATCCGCTCGAAGAGCCGTCACCCTGCGGGGTGGCGGCTCTTCGCGTTCCGGATGCCGGTGCGGGGACGTCAGTCCGGATTCCGACGGTGCGCCGGGCCCTGAAGTCCGAGCCTCGCGATCTCCTCGCGCAGCGCGCGGACCTCGGCGGTGAGCTCGTCGACCTCCCGGTCCGTGCGGCGGGCGCTCGCGTCGACCGCCTTGAGTTGATCGACGACCCAGCTCGTCGCGGTGCCGATCGCGAAGCTGATCAGGCCGATGCCGAAGACCATGAGGAGCAGGGCGACGGCGCGGCCCTCGCCGGTGACCGGATAGATGTCGCCGTAGCCCACGGTGGTGACGGTGACCGCCGCCCACCACAGCGCGTCGCCGTAGCCGCTGATCTTGGTGCCGGGAGCGCCCCGCTCCGCATCGAGGAAGGCGAGGCTGCACAGGAACATCACCAGCACGGACGTGGTGCCCACGAAGACCGCCAGGCGGGCGCGCGTGAGCCGGGACCGGTGCAGCCCGCCGATGAGCAGCGGGGCGGCGCGCAGCGCCCGGAGCGGCCGGAACGGCGGCAGCAGGATCGCGATGAGGTCGATCGGATGGGTCCGCACGAACCGCCAGCGGTCGGTCGACAGTCCCAGCCGGACCGCGTAGTCGAGGACGAAGCACGCCCAGATCAGGATGTCGCCGCCGTCCACCAGCTTGTGCACGAGCGGCGTGGGCGCCACGTCGAGCACCTGCACCGCGTAGACGGCGAGGAAGGCCAGCGCCAGCGCGATCATCAGTGGATTCGTCCGCCGTTCCCAGACCTGCCTGCGTGTCACCGGCGCAATCTACGCCGGGTACTGCGCCCGGCGCCAGTGAATCGGCGACGGCCCTCGAGAGTAACGATCACGACGATCCGATCCCGCCGCCCAGGCGCAGGAGGCGCATACTCGGCGGATGCGGCCCGACGGGATGCCGGGCGGCGGTCGGGCGCGGACCGTCGCACACCCCGGGAGTAGGTTGGCAGCATGACCGAGGCGGGATTCGACCAGCGCACGTTCCGACATGTGATGGGGCAGTTCTGCACCGGCGTCACGATCGTCGCCACGTCCGACGTGGAGGACAGGCCGGTCGGCTTCGCCTGCCAGTCCTTCGCAGCGCTGTCGCTGGACCCGCCGCTCGTGCTGTTCTGCCCGATGAAGACCTCGCGCACGTGGAAGCACATCGAGGCGTCCGGGAAGTTCGCCGTGTCGGTGTTGGGGCAGGAGCAGGAGTCGGTGAGCGCGGCCTTCGGGCGCTCGGTGGACGACAAGTTCGAAGGCCTGCGGTGGACGCCCTCGCCGCTGGGCAATCCGACGATCGACGGATCCCTGACGTGGATGGACTGCACGCTCGAGAACGTTCTGGACGGCGGTGACCATCACATCGCGATCGGCCGGGTCCACCATCTCGGCGATGTGGACGACGCGAAGCCGCTGCTGTTCTACCGCGGCGCCTACCTGTCCACGAACCACCCGCAGCAGCACCCGGCCCCGAGCCTGGACTCGTTCCTCACGTGGGACGCGGGCGCCTGGCTCTGACGCTCGGGCGCCCGATCAGCGCCGCCAGCCGGTGCGGGCGCATGGATGGGGCGTGTATTGCCGTGAGAAGCCATGCGTTACGTGCATGGCTCGAATAACTGCACGTCAGGACTGGTTTCTCCGTGGTCGGCCATACGCGGCACGCATGCCCCTCCGCCTCGTCGCCGAGTGGCTAGGCGCCGGGCAGTGCTCGCTGCGTGGCGTTCGCTCGGGGTCGGTCCCGCCGGGGGAGTGGTCGCGCCAGGGTGTCGTCCCCCGCGCGACGCCGATCCGCGTGCCCTACGTTCGAACCCCCACCGGAGGCCGTGCTTACGCTGGGGGACCGATTGCCCCCTGCTCGGCGTTCGGTCCCCCAGTGGACGCCGAGTGCGTTTGCTGGGGGACCGGTTGCCCCCTGCTCGGCGTTCGGTCCCTCTCTGGACGCCATCAAGGTTCCGTGGCGTGCATCTGGCCGTGGTGCCGGGACACGCGTCCGACGCATGGGGGCGACCCGAAAAGCGTCTCCGACCACGACTGTTGTGGGGTATGCAGCGCGCGCGGCTCCGCGCAGCGATACACGGACGCTCCACGTGCACCCCTATTGGCCGAGATGTACCGGGGATCGGCTCGTCGGTGGCCAGGTCCTCGCACACGAAACGTCGCGGCGCCGAGAGGGGCCGGCGCCGCGACGCGATCTCGTGCGGACGGGTTACTGAGCTGCCTTGCCCTGCACGTCCAGGACGACCTCGAACTCCAGTAGGTCGGCACCCGAGGCGACAGGCTTACGGCCCTCGCCGCCGCCGGGGCTGCGCTCGCCGGCGTGCGCCTCGCGGGCCGGACCGTCGCGCCAGGCCGCGAACGCCTCCTCGGACTCCCACTGGGTGACCACGAAGTAGCGGTCGTCGCCCTTGACCGGGCGGAGCAGCTGGAAGCCGAGGAAACCGGGGGAGTTCTCGACCGCGTGCGCGCGGTGCGCGAAGCGCTTCTCGAGCTCCGGGCCCGCGCCCTCGGGGATGTGGATGGCGTTGATCTTCACTACCGACATGACCCGACGATACCGATGCCGCACGGGGTAGGTTGGGCCGCGTGGACGGGTGTGTGGGACTGCGGGATTGGGGCGGCCGCGAGGAGGCGGGACCGATCGTGCTGCTGCACGGCCTCATGGGCCGCGGCCGCACGTGGCGCCGGCAGATCCCGTGGCTGCGCCGTTACGGTCGGGTGTTCACCTTCGATGCCGAATTCCATCGGGGCCTCGGCTTTCCCGTCCCGGTCCCGGACGAGGACATCGCCACCGAGCGGTTCGTCGCCGACGTCGCCGAGATCCTCGTCCACCTCGATCAGGGGCCGGCGACGCTCATCGGCCACTCGATGGGCGGCCTGCACGCCTGGTGCGCCGCCGCCGAGTACCCGGAACTGGTCCGGGCGATCGTGGTGGAGGACATGTCGCCCGAGTTCACCGGCCAGTCCACCGACACCTGGGCGCCGTGGTTCGCCAGCTGGCCCGAGCGCTTCGCCTCGCAGGCCGCGTGCGAGGCGCTGTTCGGGCCGGTCGCCGGGCGCTACTTCTACGAGGCCTTCGACGACGGTGCCCTGCACGGCGACCTCGACACCTTCCGCCGGATCGCCGACCATTGGGGGCCGCGCGACCACTGGGCACAGTGGCGCGCGGTGCAGGCCCCCACGCTGCTCCTCGAGGCCGAGTTCACCGTCGTCCCGCCGGGCGTCGGCGCGCGGATGGTGGGCGCGTACACGGGCCCCGACCTGCGCTACCTCAAGGTCGACGGTGCCGGCCACCTCGTCCACGACGACGCCCCCGGCGTGTACCGCGGCGCGGTCGAGGCGTTCCTCTCCGGGCTGGACTGACCGGTGCCCGAGGGCGACACCGTCCACAACCTGGCCGCGCGCCTGCGCCCGGTGCTGGAGGGAAAGGTGCTCACCGCCTGCGGCATCCGGGTGCCGCGGTACGCCACCGTCGACCTGACGGGCCGCGAGGTGGCCTCCGTGACCGCGCGCGGCAAGCACCTGCTCATCGACGCCGGCGGCGCCGTGATCCACAGCCACCTCAAGATGGAGGGCGAGTGGCACGTGTACCGCCCCGGCGAGCGCTGGCGCCGCCCCGCGCACACCGCCCGCGCGGTCCTCGCCGTCGACGGGGCGCAGGTGGTCGGCTTCGCCCTCGGGACGCTCGAGATTCTCACGGCTTCCGAGGCCGACGGTGCCCTCGCCCACCTCGGTCCCGACCCGCTCGGACCCGACTGGGATGCCACCCGCGCGGCGGCGAACCTCGCGACCGAGCCGGACCGCCCCGTCGGGCTGGCGCTGCTCGACCAGCGGAACCTGGCCGGGGTGGGCAACGTCTACCGCAACGAGCTCTGCTTCCTGCGCGGCGCGCACCCGGCGACGCCGGTGGGGGAGTGCGGCGACCCGCTGACCTGGGCCGACGATGCCGCCCGGCTGCTGAGGGTGAACCTCGGGCGGTCGCGGCGGGTGACCACGGGCGTCGATCGGAACGGGATGAGGACCTTCGTCTACGACCGGGCGCGCCGACCGTGCCTGCGGTGCGGGACCGTGATCCGTGCCGGAAACCTCGGTGGCGCAGGAGATCCCGAGCGGTCGATCCAATGGTGCCCCCGGTGCCAACCTCGGTCGGCAGGAAACGCACAGGATCTATATCTCTGAAACAGAAATATAGTCGTCGGTATGAACGATGATGACGACGCCGAACGGCTTCTCGCCGCCGTCCGCGCGGTGCGACGGGGGAGCCGCGCGGCCGGTGGGCCCCTCCGCGCGGGGCTGACGGGCGCCCAGGCGGAACTCGTGCGGCTGCTGCGCCGTGAGCCCGGCATCAGTGTGGGGGAGGCGGCGCGCCGGCTCGCGGTCGCCGGCAACACCGTCTCCACGCTGGTCCGGCAGCTCGTCGACCAAGGACACGTCGTCCGCGAACCCGACCCGGATGATGCGCGGACCGCACGCCTGCGCCTCACGGACGAGACCGATGCGGCGTTGCGCGACTGGCGCGATCGCCGGCACGCGGCGGTCGTGGGCGCGCTCGCCGCGATGGACCCGGCCCTGCGGGCGCAGGTCGACGGCACCGTCGACCTCCTGGAAGCGGTGGCGGCGGCGCTGGAGGGGGACGCGTGAACGCCGTCGAACTGCGGGAGGTCACCAAGCGCTTCGGCGACCACGTTGCCGTCGATGCGCTCAGCCTGCAGGTCCCGCGCGGCGCGTGCTTCGGCCTGCTCGGGCCCAACGGCGCGGGCAAGACCACGACGCTGCGGATGCTCACCACCCTCACCCCGCCCGACGAGGGCACCGTGGAGATCTTCGGGCTCGACGTGCGCAAACACGCGATGACGGTGCGCCGCGCGCTCGGCTACGTGCCGCAGCAGCTGTCCGTCGAGGGCGCGCTGACCGCGCGCGAGAACGTCGACTGGTTCGCGCGGCTCTACGACGTGCCACGTCGCGAGCGTCGTGGCCGCGTGGAGGAGGCGCTGGCCCTGGTCGATCTGGAGGACGCAGCGGACAGGTTGGCGTCGACCTTCTCCGGCGGCATGGTCCGGCGGCTCGAGCTCGCGCAGGCTCTGGTCAACCGGCCCGCGCTGCTCATCCTCGACGAGCCGACCGTCGGCCTGGATCCTGTCGCGCGCGACTCGGTGTGGGAGCGGGTGATGCGGATGCAGGAGCAGTACGGGATGACGGTGCTGCTCACGACGCACTACATGGAGGAGGCGGACGCGCTGTGCGACACCGTCGCCCTCATGCACCACGGCGCGCTCGCCGCGACCGGGACGCCCGCCGCGCTCCGGGCGGCGCAGGGGGACGGCGCATCGCTCGAGGACGTCTTCCGCGCCGTCACCGGCGCGCAATTGGAGGACGAAACGAAGGGAGGGCTGCGCAATGTCGCCAACATCCGTCGCACCGCTCGACGTCTGGGCTGAGCCGCGTCGGCCGGGCGTGCTCACCCTGCTCTCGCGCGTCGGC
Organism: Tsukamurella sp. NPDC003166; assembly: GCF_040611135.1. Lineage (NCBI taxonomy): Bacteria > Bacillati > Actinomycetota > Actinomycetes > Mycobacteriales > Tsukamurellaceae > Tsukamurella > Tsukamurella sp. NPDC003166. The sequence goes on along the minus strand of NZ_JBEXNL010000023.1, from coordinate 39,520 downwards.
ACGTTCTGCGCCGTGGAGCTGCAGAAGCTGCGGCACGACCGGTCGGAGCTGGTCACACGCTCGATCCAGCCGGTGTTGTGGCTGCTGATCTTCGGCACCACCTTCAGCCGGATCCGCGCCATTCCCACGGGCGGCTTCCCCTATCTCGACTTCCTCGCGCCGGGCATCATCGCGCAGTCGGCGATGTTCGTCGCGATCTTCTACGGCATCCAGATCATCTGGGAGCGTGACGCGGGCGTGCTGACGAAACTGCTGGTCACGCCCACTCCGCGGGCCGCGCTGGTCACCGGCAAGGCCTTCGCCGCGGGCGTGCGCGCCGTCGCGCAGGCCGTGGTCGTATCGGTGGTCGCGGTGCTCATGGGCGTGCACATCATCCCGAACCCGCTCCGCTGGCTCGGCGTCGCCGTGGTCGTGGTGCTGGGATCGGCGTTCTTCGCCTGCCTATCGGTGATCATCGCGGGAATCGTGCTCAAGCGGGATCGCCTGATGGGGATAGGGCAGGCGATCACGATGCCGCTGTTCTTCGGCTCGAACGCGCTGTACCCCGTGGATGTGATGCCGGGATGGGTGCGCGCCATCGCCGTGGTGAACCCGCTGAGCTATGAGGTGAATGCGCTGCGCGGGCTGATGATCGGGATGCCGACGAACCTCTGGCTCGACATCGGGGTGCTCGCGGTCGCCGCCGCGCTGTCGATCGCCGCGGCGTCGATGCTGCTGGGGCGGCTGGCGCGGTAGCGATGCGGGCGGCGTGGGGAGTCGACGGGGCGCGTGTCGTTCCCGATTGTCATGCGTGCCGCGCATGGCTGCGAATCTGCAGCTCAGAGGGTATCTTCGGGCTCCGGGGCATGCGCGGGGTGCATGGCCCTGTCCCGGAATCAGTGTCGGCGGATCGCTCACGATGTCGGGTCCAGTTCGTCCAGGCGTGCGCGACGCCACCTCTGGCTCACAGGAGTTCGACATCGTGAGCCGACCCTGAGGGCGTGTCGGCGAGCAGATAGCTCACCGCGCCGTAGGTCGCGGTTCAGTCGCGCTGCGGGAGCTCGCAGCCGTCGGGGCCGCAGGCCTCGGCGTCGTCACCGCCGATGACGGTGAGCGGTTCCTCCCCGCGGGCCTTGGTCAGCGCCTCGGCGAAGACCTCCGGCGGCTGCGCGCCGGAGACGGCGTACTTGCCGTCGAAGACGAAGAACGGGACGCCGCCGATGCCGATCCGCTTGGCGGTCTCCTCGTCGGCACGGACCGCGTCCGCGTAGGCGGTCGGATCGTCGAGTACCGCGCGGGCGGCGGCACCGTCGAACCCAGCGGACTCGGCGATCGCGACCAGCCGGTCGCGGCTGCCGAAGGCCGGCTCGGCCTCGGCGAAGTTCGCGGCGTACAGCGCGTCCAGCAGCGCCTCCTGGCGACCGAGCGTGAGTGCCCAGTGCAGCAGACGGTGCATGTCGAAGCTGTTGCCGCTGTCGCGGCCGTCCACCTGGTAGGGCAGGCCGAGTTGCTGCGCCTGAGCGCCCAGGCCGCGCTCGTTCGCGGCGGCCTGCGCCTCGGAGATGCCGTACTTGGCCGCGATCCGGGGGATGACGGGCTCGGAGCCGCCCGCGGTGGGGTCGAGTTCGAAGGATCGGTGGACCACCTCGACCTGATCGCGCTGCGGGAACGCGGCCAGCGCCTCCTCGAAGCGGGCCTTGCCGATGTAGCAGAACGGGCAGTTGATATCGGTCCAGACGTCCACGCGCATGCAAGGTTCAACAGTCGGCGGCCGGCGGTGATTCCATGGGCAGGGTATGAGCCGTCAGGACGACCAGTCGCGGCGCAACTGCTCCTCATCCGGACGATCGTTGGGCAAGCTGTACGTGGAGACGATTCCGACTGGCGCCATCTGCGCGGCGGACGGGAGCACGAATCCGGCGAGGTCGTCGAGGTCGGCGACATCGATCGGGTCCGCCATCTTCCACCACGGGGAATGACTGTTGTAGAGCTGGTGGTAGGGATGGTGCCCCACCTCATGCGCCGCTCGCGTCAGATCGCTCGAGACGAGGAAGGTGAAGCGCCCGATGCCGTCGTTGCGATGCAGAAGGAGCCGCGGTTCGAATCGTCCGATTCGGCGTGCAGATCGAACCTGTCGACGATCGCTGCGGCTTCCGATGGTCTGGCTTCGACGAAGAGCGCCGTGCAGGTGTCGATGGTGAAGGGCGTGGTCTCCTGCAAGAGAGACCACCGCTCGCGGCGTGGTTCGACGTACTGAACGAACATGTGTGCTCCAGGGCTTAGCGAACGGGAACGGTTCTTAATCTGCGGAGCGGTTCGAACCTCAGTCGCCGAACCGCGCCGCCCAGAAGGGCTGGTTGCGCCAGTAGGCGACGTCCTGGGCGGCGCCGTCGAACGTGAACGCGCTGAGGCTGTCGAAGTGACGGCCGACCCCGCGAGGAACGGACCAGACGGTGTCCTGACTGGTGTACAGGTACCAGCGTCGAGGTGGCTGGGGTGGATCCCACGTAACACGTACGGAGAGGCCGTCGCCGGGGTTGCTCACGACGGTCCCCGTCATCAGGATGTCCATCACGGAAACCAAGTTGCCACGTGAGTCGAAGGGAACGCCCTCGCTGACGTTGCGCCGTCGTCGAACGGCAATGCGCTCACCGGCGAGCATCTCTTGAACCTTGTGCTCGTACTTCGGGTCGGGGTCCATTCGCCATTCGCCATTCGCCGTTGGCTCGGAAGTCCTCGGGAGTGTTCCGATGAGTTGAGATTGGACCCGCGTTGACGAACCAATCGATCGGGATCTCATCAGGGACGGACTCGACGAGTTCGGGTTCCGGCTCGGACGGCAGTGGCTGCGCGGCCACGTCGGCTTCGATCACGATCTCGTTGGGCCCGATCTGCGATTCCTCGTCCGCTGCGGCGGGGCGGGTGAAACCATCAGCCTGGTAGACGTCTTCGACCACCTGTGGGCAGTGGTAGCGCGTATACGCACTCGGGTGCTTGCGCATCACGCTGTACGCCAGTGTCTGTGCACCGCGTTGGACAGCTTCGTCGGAGAGTAGAGCGTCGATCGCCGCGAGCGATGTGGCGTGAATGATCGCGACGTCCCCGAAATCGTCGTACCGGCGGATGTCCACGCGCCGGACGTCCGGGTGCAGTCGCCTCAGCCGCCGCCGTTCCGTGATGCCGATGGACTCCGCTGGAATGTTGATGAAGCCGTGGTTGTCTTTGAAGACGACGAAGGACTCCATGCGTCCCACGGAGACGCACAGGAGTCGATCGCCCCCTGATGCGCCGGTACTCACGTTCCACCCGTGGAATTCGGTCCTACGTGGTGCCGGGATGCAGGTCTCCAAATAGGTTCGCAGCGTAGAGACGATACGGGCGTGGTCCGGCCGGGAGCGGAATCGCTTCGCCGCGGTGTGGTACTTGAGTGATTGCTGAGCCGCGATCGGCTTCAAGGACGACGGGTCGTTCTGATTGAACGACGCAGCGTCTGCGACCCAGGCGGCCTGCTCGTCGTCGTCGAGGAGGTCGACGAGCTCGTTCTTGTGCGAGGTGTAGCTCGCGTGGGTGGTGTTGCGGCACTGCTTCGGTACGACCCGGTTGAGCCCGTGGATCAGCGTCCGTTCGGCAGCCCGCAGCTGCGGCTTGGAGAGCGTTCTGCGGAGGAATCGAACGTCGGCGATCTCGTCGCCCCAGTGCCGCATGTGGCCGCCCATCCGAGATCGGAGATCGACGGACTCCCCGAGGTAGTAGGTATCGTTGGTGAATATGAGGAGGTAGAAGCCCGAATATCGGACGCCCTGTTGTCCTCCGATATTCGACTTGGTTCCCTTGAACTGAACCGCCGGACGGAAACCTTCGGCGTCGGCCCACCGGTCGACAGCTGCGCGGGTACTCACTCAGCGGCCTCGCGCCGCTCGGACGGGGCGAAGGCGGGCATGGCGCTGGGGGCACCGTCGAGCCGAGCGGACCGGTAGCCGCGGACCTTGCGGCCCACCATCTCCTGCGCGTCCTTGGCCTTGCCGCGCGAGTAGGTGACGGCGTAGTCGTCCTTGACGCCGATGGTTCGGCCGACCTCGATGGCGTCCTGGTCGGCGCCCATGTACAGGAACTGCCAGTCGTACTTCTCGGTCTGGTGCTCGACGAGGGCCTTGATCGCGGCGTGCGTGTACTCGGTGCTGGCGTTCTCGAGACCGTCGGTCATGATCGCGACGATGACGGTGCCGGGTCGCTCGTCCTCGGCGAGCGCGGCGAGTTCCACGCCGGCGTCGTGGATGAGTCGGCCCATGGAGTCCAGCAGCGCGGTGCTGTTGCGGGGATACAGGACCAGCGGCGGGACGGCTGCGACGTCAGTGGAGCCGAAGACGACCTCGTACTCCGTGTCGAACTGCGCGAGCGAGACGAAGCATGTGCCCTCGCCCGATCGTTGCTCGGCGATGAAGGCGTCGAAGCCCTCCTCGGTGGCGGTCTTGATCGATGCCATCGATCCCGAGCGGTCGAGCAGGAAGTAGATGTGGGTCTTGCGGGCGTCGGTCATGGTGTCCCCCCTGTTTCTTCAGGTGATGAAGGGTCATTTCCTGCGGCGTGGTGTGAATCGCAGCGGGGGAGCCGGGGCGGGCTCGCCCCGTTCCTTGTCGTAGCGGGCCCGCTCGACGCCGGCGGCCGTCACGCGGCCGGCATCATTCGCGTAGCCGCCCAGGGTCTTCGTGCGAGCGAGGCGCGGCCCGACGGCGTTCTCCGTGAGGCCCGCGGTGGCACCGGCCGCGCGGAGCGATGCTCCGTCGTCCACCACCGCGCGCGCCATGGTCTCGTCGATCAGCATCGTCAGTTCGTCAGCGGCCTCGCGGAGATGGGGCAGCGCCTCGGCGTCCGGCTCCTCCGCTGCCGCGGCGAGCAGGCGGCGGATCCGCTCCAGGGCGTCGCGTTCGGGGGGCATGATTCACCGTAGCGCAGCAACTGCGTATCCGCAATAACTGCGGACTATTAGAGGCGCGGTCGGTACTCGGGCTCGAAGGTCGGCGAGACGCCCGCGTCTCCCCAGAACGTGGGGGAGTCGGCACCGGCTCCGATCAGCATTCCGGCCATCGCGGCGATGGAGTCCGAATCGCCGTTGGACGTGGCGGCCCACTGCAGGGCCGCGAACGGCGACAGCGGAGCATCGGCGACCATGAGAGCCAGCGCCGTGGCGGTACCGGCGTCCCAGCCCTCGCCGACGCCGGCGCACGGGTCACCGTCGGCCCCGCGCGCGAGACGGCCCTGCGCTGCGACCAGATGGTTGCGCAGCGTGGGAGCCTCGGAGGCGATCCACGAGGGGATGTCGATCAGCAAGGGCGCCAACACCTCCGCGAGGCACGGCTCGGAGAGGCCGGGCCAGCCGCCGTCGCTGATCGCGTCGATCAGCTCGATGCCCCGGGCGAGGAACCGCCCCTCGGGTCGCCGGACGGCGTCGGCGAGGACGAGGGCCGAGATCACCGCGAGCGGGTGCCGGTGCGTGATCACCGCCTGCAGGGTCGTCAGTCCGACCCAGCGATCGTCGTCCGTCGTGGCAGGCAGGAGCCGCATCACGGCGCCGCATCCCGCGGACTCGATCGCCCCGCCCGGCTCGAACCACTGCCTGCCCGCGTCGAGGTTGCGGATCGACCCCATGCAGGTGTTGCCGGGCGCGCGGTCGTTGAGCGGCGAACGGGCCCACGCGCTGAACTCCCGCACGATCGCCGCGGTGGCCTCGGCCACCGACTGCCCGGGCTGGAGAGCATCTTCGAGGGCCAGCGTCATCTGCGTATCGTCACTGATCACCCACGTGCCGGTGGGTGGCGCGACGGCGCCGCCCATCCGCGAGTACGACGTGAACTCCACCTGATACCCCCAGGCGTCGCCCGCGGCCAGGCCGATCAATGCGTTTCGGTAGTTCATCGGGATCCCCTTGAGGGCTCGGCGGGCAGGACCAGCAGATTGCCGTCCAATGACGTTCCGTCGCAGTCGAGTCCGGTGACGGCGACGTCGTGGCCGTCGGCGAGCACGAGGGGCTCGTGGTAGGCGACGTGGTAGTGCCCGTGATACAGCTTCTGCGGCCGGACCGCGTCGACCACCTCGCGCAGGCGGCGGCGGTTCGCGGCGGAATCGGCCTCGATGTCCGGCGGGAGGTTCCACACCGGATCACCCACCAGCGCCTCGACGGTCGGCACGCCGGACGGTGCGTCGTGCGCGACGATCACGTCGGCCGGGCCGCCGGCGAGGCACGCGGCCACATCGGCATCGCTGACGGCCTCCTGCGACCACCACGACCGCGTCGGAATGCGTGAGTTCCTGTCGATCGACACCGCGCCGCCGATGGCCAGCCAGGTACGACCGTGCCACGCCCACCGGAATCCGCGCGGTAGGTGCACGATGCGCGACGAGACGACGTGGACCCTGTCGGTCAGCGGAAGTGCTGCGAGGGCGCCGTGGTCGTCGTGATTGCCGTCCACCCAGAACAGAGCGAGGCCGAGCCGCTGCAGGTGCTGATCGAGATCGGCGAGGTACCGCGCACCGTCGCGCCCCGGCCAGAGCCCGAAATCACCCAGGTGTACCACCACGTCACAACCCCGGCGGGCGGCCTCGTCCAGAACGTGCACGGCCCATCGGGTGTTGCCGTGCCAGTCACCGGCGAGTGCGACGCGCCGCGGGACGAGTCGCCCCGGATCGCTGAATTCCGTCATTTCCTCCCCCTCGCGCACACGGTAGCGAGGAGGGCCGACAAGTCAGACCACGTAGGTGACGCCCGTCAGCTTCTCCGACACGTCCCACAGCTCGGCCCACTTGGCCTTGTCCTTGGACACGGCGGTCGTGGAGCATTTGCCGACCTTGCCGCGGGACTGGAACAGCTCCGTCGGGCCCCACCACGGGTGCGGGTCGAGGTCGCGGTCGGTGGCGGCGAGGATCAACGACTGCGCGGCCCGCTCCGGCGGGTTGTTGAGCAGCGCCACGGCGGGCTTGAGCACCAGGTCCAGCGGCGTGTCAGTGCGGGCGAACAGGCCGGTGGGCGACACCCCCGGGTGCACGTAGTACGCCCGCTTGTCGGACCCGGCGACCTCGAACCGGCGCTGCAGCTCCCGTGCGAACATCATGTTCGCGAGCTTGCTCTGCCCGTACGCCTCGGTGCGCAGGTACTTCCGGCTGCGATAGTTCGGGTCGTCCATGCGCCAGCGGTAGTTCTGCCGGTGCGCCACCGACGAGACGGCGACCACGCGGTCCCGCATCCGGTCGAGGAGCAGGCCGGTGAGGGCGAAGTGGCCGAGGTGGTTCACGCCGAACTGCATCTCGAAGCCCTGCTTCGTGCGGCGCAGCGGGATGTTCATCAGCCCCGCGTTGTTGACGAGCACGTCGAACTCGCCGGTGCGGTCCGCGAACGCGCGCACGGAGTCCAGGTCGGCCAGGTCCAGGGCCTCGACGGTGACGTCGCCGTCGATCCGGTCGGCGATCGTGCGGGCGCCCTCGACGTCGCGGCAGGCCATCACGACGCGGCCGTCCGCAGCGAGGCGGCGGGTCACGACCTCGCCGAGCCCGCCGTTGGCCCCGGTGACGATGTAGGTGGTCATGGGCGCCAGCCTACGAGGCGGTCGCGGAGCGCGCCCCGCGACCGTAGCTCTCGCGCGCCTGCGCCGGCGTGACGATGCCGGCGGGCAATCTATCGCTAGTTCCTACACCAGTGAATAGAAATTTCACGCTTCGCCCGCCAGCGCGAACCGACCGTCGACCGTCTGCTCGATCAGCCCGTCGACCAGCAGCGAATCCAGCGCCCGGTCCCGCTGTGCGGGATCGCGCTCCCATGCCAGGTCGAGGCGCGCGCGGGGGACGGCACCGTCGGCGCCCCGAAGGACGTCGAGCAGCCGTCCGCGGGCCTGCCGGTCCGTGCCCTCGTACTTCTGGACCTTCCGCGGCGCCACGGTGCCCGACGGTGCGCCTGCCCTCAGCCAGGCGCAATCGGCGCTGATCGGGCAGTCGCCGCAGCGCGGCGAGCGGGCGCTGCAGACCAGCGCGCCGAGCTCCATCAGCGCGGCGGACAGTCGCGGCCGCTGCTCGGGCGGGACGGTCGCGAGGACCGCGACCGCGGCCGGAAGGTCGCGCTGGGCGGACGGCGCCGCCGCGTCGGACTCCCCGTCGACCGCTCGCGCGAGGACCCGCCGGACGTTGATGTCGACGACGGGGACGTCCTGGCCGAAGGCGAAGCAGGCCACGGCACGCGCGGTGTAGTCGCCGACGCCGGGCAGCGACAGCAGATCGTCGACGGTGCGCGGCACGGCACCGTCCCACCGCTCGACGAGGGCCTGTGCGCAGGCGTGCAACCGCATCGCCCGGCGCGGGTAGCCGAGCTTGCCCCACGCGCGGACCGCGTCGGCGCCGGTGGCGGCGGCCAGGTCGGCGGGCGTGGGCCAGCGCCGCAGCCATGCGTGCCACACCGGCTCGACCCGCACCACGGGCGTCTGCTGCAGCATCACCTCGCTGACGAGGATCGCCCACGGGCTCGTCCCGGCCCGGCGCCACGGCAGATCGCGTTCGGCGGCGTCGAACCACGCGAGCACCCGTGTGAAATCCGGGACAGAATCTCGCCTGCTGTCTCGAAGGGGAGTCACGAGGTGCATTATGGACCCATGCCCACTTCAACTCCCCCCGGCGCCTGGCGCGCACTTCGTGACGGCAACCGGCGCTTCGTCGAGGGCACGCCCGAGCATCCCAACCAGGGGCACACCCGCGTGGCCGAGCTCGCGGGCGGCCAGCAGCCGACCGCGGTGCTGTTCGGCTGCGGCGACTCGCGCGTCGCGGCCGAGGTGATCTTCGATCAGGGCCTCGGCGACATGTTCGTCGTCCGCACCGCCGGTCACATCATCGACGCCGCCGTGCTCGGGTCCATCGAGTACGCCATCGAGGTGCTCAAGGTGCCGCTCATCGCGATCCTGGGTCACGACAGCTGCGGTGCCGTCGCGGCCACCGTGAACTCCATCGACACCGGCACCATGCCGCCGGGGTACATCCGTGACATCGTCGAGCGGCTGACGCCGTCGGTGCTGGCGGGCCGTCGCGAGGGACTGTCGGATGTCAACGACATCACCGCGCAGCACGTCATGGAGACGGGGTGGCTGCTCATGGAGCGCTCGCGGATCATCGCCAAGGGCGTCGAGGAGGGCCGCGTGGCCATCGTCGGCCTCACCTACGAGCTCGCCGAGGGCAAGGTGCACCTGCGCGGCTCCGTCGGCGACATCGGCGAGGCCGCGACGTCACCGTTCCAGGCGGTCCGTCCGGCCTGATCGAAAGTCCGATTCGTGACACGCCGCCGCAGGTCAGCGGCATGAGGCCGGGGAAACGCTACCGTTGAACCGTGCTTGAACCCAACGGACCCCTGCCGCCCGAGATCTACTGGCGTCGCCGCGTGCTGGCCGCCGTCGTGGCGCTGCTCGCCGTGGTCGTGGTGGTGCTGCTGATCGTGTTCGTCGGCGGCGGCAAGGATTCGTCGCAGAACGCGTCCGCCTCGTCGTCCGCGCCGGCCACCACCGGCGCTCTGCCCCCGTCCCAAGCGCCCGACGGTGCCGACCCCTCGGCCGCGAACAACGCCGGCGGAGGCGGCGGGGCCGGCGGCGGCGCGTCGGGCAGCGCGAGCGCGTCCGGATCGGCGTCGTCCGCTGCGAACCCGTCGGGTGGGGGCGTACCCACGCCGGGTGCGGTCGTGGCCGGCGCGCCGTGCCCCGACGCCAACATCTCCGTCGTCGTCGGCGCGGACAAGGCGACGTACACGCTCGGTGAGCAGCCGACCTTCGAGGCGACGGTGACCAACGCGGGCTCGGTGCCCTGCTCACGCGATATCGGCACCGGCCAGCAACAGCTGATCGTGCTCACCCTCGACGGCTCGAAGCAACTGTGGTCGAACTTCGACTGCACCTTCCAGCCCGAGATCAAGAACGAGGTCCTGCAGCCCGGCCAGCAGCTGCGTTACAAGCTGCAGTGGGCGGGCACCACGTCGGCGCCCGGCTGCCAGGCGCAGCGCGTCCCCGTGGCCCCCGGTGCGTACCAGGTGGTCGCTCAGCTCGGTGCCAAGCGCAGCGCCCCGGTGACCTTCAACGTCGTCCGCGCCGCTCCGGCGCCCGCGACGGGCACCGGCGGCAACTGACGAACGGCCCTAGAACCGCTCGACCGAGGCCTCGGCGAGGCGGGAGAGGCCCTCGCGGGCCTGCCGCGCACCGTCGGACCCGATACCGGGGACTGCCTGCAGATCCGCAGCGGAGGCGGCGAGCAGCGTCTGCAAGGAGCCGAAGGTGCCGACCAGCGACTCGACCTGCGCGGCGCGCAGCCGCGGCACCGACCCGAGCAGCCGGAAGCCGCGCGGTGACACGGGCCCGTCCTGCGCCTCGACGGTGCCCGAGAAGCCCAGGGCCGCAGCGATCGTGGGCAGGTCCAACAGGTCGGCGTCGGTGAGCGCGTCCACCCGTGCGACGGCGGCGTCGACCGCCGCGTCGCCGCCCGGAAGGTAGTCGCGGAGCACGGGCTCGCGCAGGGATAGCGCGTCGCCCAGCAGGTCCTCCAGCTGCAGCACGATCTGCCGCCCCGAGGTGCCCAGCTCCAGCACGTGCTGCTCGATCTCGATCGCGAGCCGCCGCACCAACTCCAGTCGCTGGACCACGTGGGAGACCTCGCGCACCGTCACGACGTCCTCGATCTCGGCGCGCGAGAGCTGCGCGAGGACCTCGTCGAGGCGGTGCGCGTACCGCTCCAGCGTCGCGATGGCCAGGTTGGCGCGCGAGAGGATCGGCGCGGCGTCGTCGACCAGGTGCCGGACGCCGCCCACGTAGGCGTGCACGATCGACATCGACGCGCTCACCGAGATCACGGGGTAGCCGGTCTGGATCGCGGCGCGCTCGGCCGAGCGGTGCCGCGTGCCGGATTCCTGGGTGGGGATCGCCGGATCCGGCATGAGCTGGACATTGGCGCGCACGATGCGGGAGCCGTCGGTGGAGAGCACGACCGCGCCGTCCATCTTCGCCAGCTCCCGCAGGCGGGTGGGCGCGAACTCGACGTCGAGGTGGAAGCCGCCGTCGCAGATCTTCTCCACGGCGTCGTCGTAGCCGAGCACGATGAGCGCGCCGGTGCGGCCGCGGAGGATCCGCTCGAGGCCGTCGCGGAGGGGGGTTCCGGGGGCCATCCGGATCACGGTGTCGCGCAGCGGCGCGTTCCCGGCGAACGCGTCGCCGCCGAGATTGGTGTGGTCCATGCCGTAAGGCTAACGCCCGCGCCTGCCCTCGGTCAGCGAGCCCAGCCGCAGGGCGTCGCCGACGGTGGCCGCCTCGCCGATGTGGATCCCGTCGACCTTCAGCTTCTGCCCGTCGGGCGAGGGCGGGACGATGGCGTGGGTGAAGCCCAGGCGGGCCGCCTCCGCGAGCCGGCGCTCGAGCCCGGTGACCCGGCGCACCTCGCCCGCGAGGCCCACCTCGCCGAGGACGACGGTGTTCGGCCGCAGGGCCTTCTCCACGGCGGCGGACGCCACGGCGAGGGCCAGCGCCAGGTCGGCACCCGGCTCGGTGATCTTCATCCCGCCGACGGTCGCCGCGTACACGTCCTTCTGCGGCAGGTTCTCGATGCCGCCGTGCCGGGCCAGGACGGCGAGGATCATGGCGACCCGGGCACCGTCGAGCCCGGAGACCGCGCGCCGCGGCGCGGGCAGGGGAGTGGGCGTCACGAGGGCCTGGAGCTCGCCGAGCATGGGCCGCTTGCCGTCGAGCCCGACGGTGACCGCGGTGCCGGCGGCGGCCTGGTCGCGGTGGTGCAGGAACAGGCCCGACGGGTCCGTGACCTCGACGATGCCCGACTCGCGCTGCTCGAAGCAGCCCACCTCGTCGGAGGCGCCGAACCGGTTCTTGATGCCCCGGACCATGCGCAGCGTGGAGTGCTTGTCGCCCTCGAAGCTCAGCACGACGTCCACCAGGTGCTCCAGCGAGCGCGGGCCGGCGACGGCGCCGTCCTTGGTGACGTGGCCGACGAGGATCACCGCGATCCCGGAGGCCTTGGCGAGCGAGGTCAGCGTGGCCGTGATCGCGCGGACCTGCGTGACGCCGCCGTGGACACCGTCGACGCCGGAGGCCGAGAGGGTCTGCACCGAGTCGACCACCATGAGCGTCGGCGAGATCTGCTCGACGTGGCCGAGCACCGTCCCGAGGTCGGACTCCGCCGCGAGGTACAGCCGATCATCCAGCGCCCCGGTGCGTTCCGCGCGCAACCGCACCTGTCCCGCGGACTCCTCGCCGGTGACGTACAGGGACTTCCCGCGGCCGGTCGTGGCCCAGCGGTGCACCACCTCGAGCAGCAGCGTGGACTTGCCGACGCCCGGCTCGCCGGCCAGCAGGATCACCGAGCCGGGGACGATGCCGCCGCCGAGCACCCGGTCGAGCTCGCCGATGCCGACGGGCAGCGCGCGCGTTGAGTTGGGGTCGATCTTCGTGATCGGGACCGCGCGGGTCTTCGGGAGCGTCAGCCCGACGTTGGCGGCGGGCCCGGAACCGGCGGCACGGGCGACCGCGCCCTCCTCCATCGTCGACCAGGCGCCGCACGACGGGCAGCGGCCGACCCACTTGGCCACGGTGTGGCCGCACTCGGTGCAGGTGTACTGCACCTTGGCTTTCGCCATGGACGGCCTAGTGGCCGGACCCCTCGCCCGAGCCGTGCTCGCCCGCGTGCTCGCCGCCCGTGACGGTGATGCCCGCGGCGCTGGCCGACGCGGCGCCCGCATCGATCGGGACGTCGATCGGCAGGGAGCCGGCCTTCTCGAGGTGGAACCAGAGCTTGCTGGTGAGGCCGGGGCGCCAGGTGCTGTCGACCGGGACGGTGACCGTGAGGCGCGTGATGTCGGCGGCCTTGCTGTTGCTGCCCGCGGGGGCGGTGCCGTAGAGCGAGCCGCCGGCGGTGAGCGTGGTGTCGCCACTGATGGTCGCGGCGCGCCCCTTCTCGTCGGTGATGCCCTTGAGCTTGTCGCCCTGCTGCGGGTTCAGGTTCGTCAGGACGAAGGCGAGCTTGCCCTGGCTGCCGGACACCGGGTACAGCACGTGCACGTCGGTGAGCGTGATCTTCTGATCCACGAAGGTCTGGTTGGCGCCGTTGACCGCGGCGACCTGGTTGGCGGTCTGCGAGATCTGGCCGGCACCGCAGGCGGACACCGAGAGCAGGGCGCCGGCGGCGAGCAGGGCGCCGGCGACGGCGGTGGCGGTGCGGCGGGTCGAGACGGTGCGTGCGGACACGGTTCCTCCAGTTTCCATCCCCGTGCGCGGCGACACCCGCGTGCGGACGATGCTGAGTATGTCACCACGCAGCGTAGTAGAAGGCGCATCCGGCCGCGTCGGCGGGCGTGGTCCAGGGTTGGCGATCACCCCGTTGATCAGCCCAGGGTTCCCTTGTCAAGCCCGGTATGAGTCCTGACCTGCGACGTTGCCGAGCAGCTCCATTCGCCCCCGTGTTATCCTGGTCATATCGAAAGGGGCAAGGATCAGATGATTTTCAAGGTCGGAGACACCGTTGTCTACCCCCATCACGGTGCCGCACTGATCGAAGCTATCGAGATCAAGACCATCGGTGGACGTGAGCGCGAGTACCTCGTGCTCAAGGTCGCACAGGGTGATCTGACGGTCAAGGTTCCCGCGGAGAACGCCGAGGTCGTCGGCGTTCGTGACGTGGTCGGCCAGGAGGGGCTGGACAAGGTGTTCCAGGTCCTGCGCGCGCCCCACACCGAGGAGCCCACGAACTGGTCGCGCCGGTACAAGGCGAACCTCGAGAAGCTGGCATCGGGCGATGTGAACAAGGTGGCCGAGGTCGTGCGCGACCTGTGGCGTCGTGAGCAGGACCGCGGGCTGTCGGCCGGCGAGAAGCGCATGCTGACCAAGGCCCGCCAGATCCTGGTGGGCGAGCTCGCGCTCGCGGAGTCCACCAACGACGAGAAGGCGGCCCTGCTGCTGGACGAGGTGCTGGCGGCCGCGTCCTGACCGTCGTCGCGCTGGTCCCCGCCGCCGGGCAGGGGACGCGCCTGGGTCGCAGCATCCCCAAGGCGTTCGTGGAGCTTCACGGCCGTCCACTGCTCACCTGGGCAGTGGACGGCCTTTTCGCGTCCGGCGTGGTCGACGAGGTCGTCGTCATGGTCCCGCAGGACATGGTCGACGGTGCGCGGCCCCTCGTCCCGCGGGCGCGGGTCGTCGTCGGCGGCGCCGAGCGCACCGACTCGGTGCGGGCCGGTCTGGCCGTGGCGGGCTCGGCGGTGACGGTCCTGGTGCACGACGCGGCCCGGCCGTTGACCCCGCCCGCGATGATCGAGCGGGTGGTCGACGCGGTGCGTGCCGGCGCCTCCGCCGTCATCCCCGTGCTGCCGGTCGTGGACACCGTCAAGCGGGTCGATGCCGACGGGGTCGTGCTCGGCACCGTCGACCGGGCGGACCTGCGCGCAGTCCAGACGCCCCAGGGTTTCGCCGCCGCCGCGCTGCTCGCGGCCTACGCCGCCGCGCCCGGTGCGCTGGCCACCGACGACGCGGGCCTCGTCGAGCGGGCCGGTGGCAGCGTCGTCACCGTCGCCGGGGATCCCCTGGCGATGAAGATCACCACCGCCTTCGACCTGCGGGTCGCGCTGGCGCTCGCCGAGGAGTTCACATGATCGTGCCGCGGGTCGGGATCGGGACCGATGTCCATCCGTTCGAGGCGGGTCGTCCGTGCTGGATGCTGGGGCTCCAGTTCGACGGTGACGGTTGCTCGGGCCACTCCGACGGCGACGTCGCGGTGCATGCGCTGTGCGATGCGCTGCTCTCGGCCGGCGGCCTCGGTGACCTGGGGACCGTGTTCGGGGTGGGGCGGTCGGACAACGTCGGGATCACGGGTGCGTCGATGCTCGCGCACGTGCGTGCGCTGCTTGAGTCCGCCGGTTTCGCGGTCGGGAACGCCGCCGTGCAGCTGATCGGGAACCGGCCCAAGGTCGGGCCGCGGCGTGCCGAGGCGGTCGCAGTGCTGAGTGAGTTGCTCGGTGCGCCGGTCTCCGTGTCCGCCACCACGACCGACGGCCTGGGGCTCACCGGCCGCGGTGAGGGGGTCGCCGCGATGGCGACGGCCCTGGTCTATCCGGCGGGCTGAGCCCCGCCCCGTGGCGTGGTTGCCGGGCCGGGTGCCGTTGTCGGCCCGCGGGGTGTGTGTCGATCCACGAAGTCATGCGTCGCGCGCATAGCTGAATACCTGCAGGTCAGCGTTGTTTTGTTGCGGTCTGCGATGCGTGCCGCGCATGCCCCTTCGCCCAGTGCGGGCGGCAACACCGGGCCGCCGTCGCTGCATATCACTCGCGCTGGGATCACTCGGCTGAGTGGGGTCCCGGTGCGTCGGTCCGCTGAGGGTTGGCGCGGCGGAGTGTCGTCCCCCGCGCGACGCCGATCCGCCCGCCGCACGTTCGAACCCCTACCGGAAGCCGTACGTGCGGTGGGGGACAGGTTGACCCCTGCGCGGCGTTCGGTCCCCCACCGAAAGCCGTTACGTGCGGTCGGGGACCGGCTGACCCCTGCGCGGCGTTCGGTCCCCTGTTGGAAGCCGGGTGTGTTTCGTGGGGGACCGGCTGACCCCCGCGCGGCGTTCGGTCCCCCGCTGGAAGCCACGAGCGTTCGCCGGGCGTCGATCTGATCGTGGTGCCGGGGTATGTGTTCGACGCATGGGGTCGATCCCGAAAAGTGCCTCTGAACAGCGCATTTGTGGGCTATGCGTCGCGCGCATGGCCTTCGCGCAGCGACACACGGACCGACAGGAGTGCAGCCGCGAAGCTACTCCGGCTGCCGGTTGGGCCGGGCCCGACGCAGCGTCAGCACGCTGTCGATCGTCAGCAGGACCAGTGCGACCCAGACGATGCCGAAGCCGATCCACCGCGCGGTCGAGACGTGCTCGCCGAGGAAGAGCACCGCGCACAGGAGCTGCATGATCGGCGTTGCGAACTGGATCAGCCCCACGGTCACCAGTGGGATCCGGCGGGCGGCCGCGGCGAAGAGCAGCAGCGGCACCGCGGTCGCGACGCCGGCGAAGGCGAGCAGCGCGGCGTGGCCGGCGCCGTGGCGGGCGAAGTCCAACCCGCTGCCCCACACCGCGATGACCACCAGGACTATCGCGGCGATCGGCGCGAGGATCGCGGTCTCCAGCGTCAACCCCTGCAGCGCGTTCAGGTGCGCGCCGACCTTGTTCTTCACGAGCCCGTACAGGCCGAACGAGAACGCCAGCGCCAGGGCCGTCACGGGGAAGGTCCCCGCCACCACCGCCAGGTAGACGAACGCCAGCACGCCGATGCCGACCGCCACCCACTGCAGCGGCCGCAGCCGCTCGCGCAGCACGATGACGCCCAGTGCGACCGTGACCAGCGGGTTCAGGAAGTAGCCGAGCGCCGCGTCCGACGTGTGGCCCGACGTGACCGCCACGATGTAGACGATCCAGTTGGCGGAGATGAGCAGCGCGGCGATCGTCACCCCGGCCAGCAGCCGCGGCTGGCGCAGCACCGGCCGGATCCAGCCGAGGTCGCGCAGGATCAGTAGCGCTGCGCCGCACAGCACCAGCGTCCACAGGATGCGGTGGGCCAGGATCTCCCACGGTCCGGTGGGCTTGAGGGCGTCGAAGTACAGGGGGAACAGGCCCCAGAGCAGGTAGGCGGCGATGCCCATGGCGGTGCCGCGGGTCACCTCGGAGACGTCGCGATCGGCCACCGAATGATCCTACCTTTTCGGGCGCGCACCGTCGAAGCCCCTGACCTGCGAGGCGCGCGGGCCCCGACCCGTAGAATCAGTCCACGTGACGCTGCGCCTTTACGACTCCCTGACCCGCGAGGTCCGCGACTTCGTGCCCCTCGTGGACGGCAGGGCGGGCATCTACCTCTGCGGCGCGACGGTCCAGGGCGTTCCCCACATCGGACACATCCGCAGCGGTGTGGCCTTCGACGTGCTGCGGCGCTGGCTGCTCGCGAAGGGCCTCGACGTGGCCTTCGTGCGCAACGTGACCGATATCGACGACAAGATCCTGCGCAAGGCCGCCGAGGCGGGGCGCCCCTGGTGGGAGTGGGCCGCGACGCACGAGCGCGAGTTCACGAACGCCTACGACGCGCTGGGCGTGCTGCCCCCGTCCGCGGAGCCGCGAGCGACGGGCTTCATCACCCAGATGGTCACCTACATGGAGCGGATGATCGAGCGCGGCCACGCCTACGCCTCCGATGGCGACGTGTACTTCAGCGTCCGGAGCCTGACGACCTACGGCGAGCTCAGCCGGCAGAAGGTCGACGACGTGCACCAGGGCGAGTCCGCGGCCACCGGCAAACGCGACCCCTTGGACTTCACCCTGTGGAAGGCCGCGAAGCCGGGCGAGCCGAGCTGGCCGTCCCCGTGGGGGGACGGCCGCCCGGGCTGGCACCTGGAGTGCTCGGCGATGGCCACGAGCTACCTCGGCGCGCAGTTCGACATCCACTGCGGCGGCATCGACCTGATCTTCCCGCACCACGAGAACGAGATCGCGCAGGCGCACGGCGCCGGGGATCCGTTCGCGAACTACTGGCTGCACAACGGCTGGGTCACCATGTCCGGCGAGAAGATGAGCAAGAGCCTCGGCAACGTGGTCTCCATCCCGAACCTGCTCACGCAGGTCCGCGCGGTCGAGCTGCGGTACTACCTCGGCCAGGCGCACTACCGCTCGATGCAGGAGTACTCCGCCGGCGCGCTGCAGGAGGCGGTCACGGCGTACGGGCGGATCGAGTCGTTCGTGCGGCGCACCGTCGAGCGGGCGGGGGAGGTCGAGCTCGGGGAGTGGACCGAGGGCTTCGCGGCCGCGCTGGACGACGACCTCGGCGTACCGTCGGCGCTGGCGGAGGTGCACGGTGCCGTGCGCGCCGGGAACGCGGCGCTCGAGTCGGGGGATCTCGTTCAGGCGCGGCGGATCGCCGGTTCGGTGCGGGCGATGACCTCGATCCTCGGCGTCGACCCGCTGGACCCGCACTGGGTGACCGAGAACGCGGGCGACGGCCAGGCGATGGACGCGCTCGGGGTGCTCGTGCAGGCCGAGCTCGAGCGTCGCGCGACCGCCCGGGCGGAGAAGAACTGGGCGGAGGCGGACGCGTCGCGCGATCGGCTGCACGCCGCGGGTATCGAGGTCACCGACGGTGCCGACGGCTCGGCATGGACACTGACGAAGAAGGCGGGCAACTGATGGCAGGCAACTCGCAGCGCCGTGGCGCGGTCCGCAAGGCGGGCACCAAGAAGGGACAGGTCCAGGGGTCCGGCGGCGTCCGGCGACGCGGGCTCGAGGGGCGCGGCGCGACGCCGGCCGCGAAGGACCGCCCGTACCACCCCGCGCACAAGAAGGCGCGGGCCGCGGCGAAGGCGGCCACCACGCCGCAGCGCCGTCCGAAGGTCGCCGGCCGCGCCGCCGACGACGGGCCCGAGTACGTTCTCGGCCGTAACCCCGTCGTCGAGTGCCTCCGCGCGGGCGTCCCGGCGACGGCGCTGTACGTGGCGATCGGTGCGCAGAACGACGAGCGGCTCACCGAGTCGGTGCAGATCGCGGCCGACAAGGGCATCGCGATCCTCGAGGTGCAGCGCGGCGAGCTGGACCGGATGAGCGAGAACGGCCTGCACCAGGGCATCGCCCTGCAGGTCCCGCCGTACACCTACGCCCATCCGGATGATCTCGTCGCCCGGGCACAGGACCTCGGCGAGGCGCCGCTCATCGTGGCCCTGGACAACATCACCGACCCCCGCAACCTGGGCGCCGTGATCCGGTCCACGGCCGCGTTCGGCGGGCACGGCGTGGTCATCCCGGGTCGACGGTCCGCCGCGGTCACCGCCGTCACCTGGCGCACGTCCGCGGGTGCCGCGGCGCGGCTGCCGGTGGCGCAGGCGCCGAACCTCAACCGCACGCTGGCGGATTACGCGGCGGCCGGCCTGCAGGTCGTCGGCCTGGACGCGGGCGGCGACGTGGACCTCGACGACTACCGGGCCGACACCGGCGTGGTCGTCGTGGTCGGATCCGAGGGCAAGGGCCTGTCGCGATTGGTGCGCGAGAACTGCGACTCGATCCTGTCGATCCCCATCGCGTCGTCGGTGGAGTCGCTGAACGCGTCCGTCGCCGCCGGTGTGGTGCTGGCGGAGTTCGCGCGGCAGCGCCGCAATCAGTGATCCGTTGTTCGCTGTCTTGACCTGATAGTTTTGCTATGGCGCACGTGATTCTGCGCTAGTCTGCACGGATGGTATCGCTGGAGGAACGGCAGCAGAACCGCCGCCGGGCGATGCTGGACGAGGGCATCACTCTGTTGGGCGGCGCGGAGGCGGGCGCTCTGGGGGTGCGCGCCGTGTGCCGGGCGACGGGCATCACGGAGCGCTACTTCTACGAGGCCTTCGGCACCCGGGACGGTTTCGCGCAGGCGGTGTTCGACGATGTCAGTGACCGCGCGCAGGAGGCGCTGGTCGGCGCGGTGCGCGGCGCGGCGAACCCCGCGGAGGTCTCGACGGCGGCCGTGGCCGCATTCGTCGAGCTGGTCATCGACAACCCCGACGCGGGACGGGTGCTCCTGCTCGCGCCCTATCGCGAGGCCGCACTGTCCGAGCGCGGTCTCGGTCGCATGCCCGACTTCTTCGCCGTGGTGGCCGGCGCCATGCCGAGCCAGGTCGACGAGACCACCCGACGGCTCGTGTCGATCGGCCTCGTCGGCGCGCTGACCTCACTGTTCACCGAGTATCTGTCCGGTCGGCTCGACGTCACCCGCGAACAGCTGGTCGCGCACTGCGTCCGCCTCGTCGCCACCGCGCCCGCCCGGTTCATCGGCTGACCGTCAGCGCGTGAACGGCGCGAGCGCCACCCCGGCACCGTCGAGCACGGTCCGCAGGCGCCGCGCGACGGCGACGGCGGACGGATTGTCGCCGTGTACACACACGGAGTCCGGCGCGACCTCGACCTCGGTGCCGTCGATCGATTCGACGGTGCCGTCGGCGACCATCCGCAGCACGCGCGCGGCGATCTCGTCGGGGTCGTGCAGGACGGAGCCCTCGTGGGAGCGGGGGACGAGCGCACCGTCGGGCAGGTAGGCGCGGTCGGCGAACGCCTCGCGCACCGTGCGCAGCCCGGCTGCCTCCGCGCTGCGGAGGAACGCCGAGCCGGGGAGGCCGAGCACCGGAAGGCCGGGGGCGGCGGCGAGCACGCCCGCCACGACGGCCTCCGCCTGCCCGGAATCGGCCACGATCCGGTTGTACAGCGCGCCGTGCGGTTTCACGTATCCGACGGTGCCGCCCACGCTCCGGGCGATCGCCTGCAGGGCGCCGATCTGGTAGATCACGTCGGCGGTCAGGTCAGCGGCGGGGACGTCCATCGCCCGGCGGCCGAAGCCGCGCAGGTCGGCGTATCCGACCTGCGCGCCGATCGCGACGCCGCGGCGGGTGGCGAGGGAGCAGGTCCCGCGGAGGATCGTCGGGTCGCCGGCGTGGAACCCGCAGGCGACGTTCGCGGAGGTCACGACCTCCAGCAGGGCGGCATCGTCGCCGAGCGTCCACGCGCCGTAGGACTCGCCGCAGTCGGCGTTGAGATCGACCTTCACGCCTTCGACGGTAGCGCGTGCCGGCAGTCGTGCGACTCCTCGACCGGCGCGACGGTGCCCCGCCGCCCGCGCTGCCCGACCAGCCGGCAGATCATGTAGATGACGAACGAGATCGTGGTGACGAACACCGACACCGGCAGCGCGGGGGCGAGCGAGAGGACGATGCCGCCCACGGCCGACACCAGTGCGAAGACCAGCGAGAGCACCGTCGCCGTGCCGGGCGAGCTGGTGACCCGCGCGGCGGCCGCGGCGGGCGTGATGAGCAGGCTCATCACCAGTAGCGCCCCGACGATCTGCACGCCCTGCGCGGCCGCGGCGCCCACGAGCATCGCGAACACCACCGACAGCGTCTTGACCGGGACGCCGTGCGCGGCGGCCACATCGGGGTCGGTCGACAGGAACAGCAGCGGCCGGTAGATCACCGCGAGGATCGCCAGCACCACCACGGTGGTGATCGCCATCAGCGTGACCCCGGAGAGCCCGACCGCCACGACCTGGCCCGTCAGCAGCGCGAACGCCGTGCCCTGCCGACCGTCGTGCAGCGCGAGGAACAACACGGACAGGCCCAGCCCGAAGGCCATGATCACGCCGATCACCGAATCGCGCTCGCGGGCGTACACCCCGAGCAGACCGAACAGCAGCCCCGCCACCAGCGAGCCGAGCAGGGCGCCGGCGCCCACGCTCCAGCCCATGAGCAGGGCGAATGCGGCGCCGGTCAGCGACAGCTCGGACGTGCCGTGCACGCTGAAGGCCATCTGCCGGGACACGATGAGCGGGCCGAGCACGCCCGCGAGCACGCCCAGCAGCGCCGCGGCGAGCAGCGCCCACTGCACGAAGGGCTGCTGCAGCAGCTCCCAGGTCAGCGACAGGTTGCCGAACTCCTTGAGGTGGTCCATCTACTCGTCGCCCCCCACCACGACCAGCCGGTCGCGCACGTGCAGCACGTCGACGGGCGTCCGGTAGAGCCGCGAGAGCCGCTCGGAGGTCATCACGTCGTTCGTGGGCCCCACCTCGAACCGTCCGTCCACCAGGTAGAGCACGCGGTCGCAGTAGGGGAGCACGGGGTTGATCTCGTGGGTCACGAACAGCACCGCGGTGTGGTGCTCGCGGCGGCGCCGCTCGATGAGCGAGACGGCGAGCTGCTGGTTGCCCGGGTCCAGCGAGAGCAGCGGCTCGTCGCAGAGCAGGATCGTCGGGTCCGAGGCCAGGGCCTGCGCGACCCGCAGCCGCTGCTGCTCGCCGCCGGACAGCGAGCCCAGCGGGGCGTCGGCGAAGGCCGCAGCGTCGACCTGCGCGAGGGCGGTGTCGACGGCGGACCGTCGGGCCCTACGGTTCCGCAGGCCGATGCCCCACGCGGCCCCGTCGAAGCCCAGACCCACGAGGTCGCGCCCGCGCAGGGGCACGGACGCGTCGAGCGCGCGCTGCTGCGGGATGTACCCGATCCGCCCGTTGACCTGCACGGTTCCGGATGACAGCTGGGTCTGCCCGAGGAGGATGCGCAGCAGAGAGGTCTTGCCGGCGCCGTTCGGGCCGAGTACGGCGATGAATTCGCCGGGCTCGATGTCGAGGTCCAGCCCGTCCCACAGGACGCGGTCCGGGTAACGCAGGGCCGCGCCGCGCAGGCTGATGACCGGCCGCGGGCCCGACGGTGCGCCGCCCCCGGTCCGGGGGACCGACGGTGCGCTCACGGGCGCGGCGCGAGTGCGTCGGACAGGCTCTTGACGTTGCCCGCCTGCCACGTGACGTAGTCGTCGACGCCCGCGGGCAGCGATTCGGTGACCTTCACGACGGGCACGCCCGCGGTCTCGGCGGTCTTCGCCAGGGCGTTGGTGACGGGGTTCTCGGTCTGCGAGTTGAGCACGACGGCGCGTACCTGCTTGCCGCTGACCAGCGCGTTCGCGGCGGCGATGTCGGCGGGCGCGGGGTCGGTGCCGGATTCGATGGCGGCGGTGTAGCGGGCGGGGGCCACGTCGGTGAGGCCCGCGAGGGTCAGCAGGTAGCCGGCGACGGGCTCGGTGGCGGCCACCTTGGCGCCGGGGTTGGCTTGACCGATCGCGCGGGCCTGCGCGATCACGGCGTCCAGCTTGGTCGAGAAGGCCTTGGCGCGGCCGACGTAGCCCTCGCGGTGCGCGGCGTCCTTCTCGGCCAGCGCCTTCGCGACGGCGTCGGCGACCTTCTGCATGGTGGGCAGGTCGTAGAAGACGTGCTCGTTCTCGCCCTTGGGCGATTGGATCGAGGTGGCGTCGACCTTCGCCGCGGACGCGCCCTCGGCGGCCTTCTCCATGTACGCGTCGTAGTGGCCGCCGTTGTAGACGAGCACGGAGGCCTTCTTCACTGTCAGCGTGTCCTGCGCGGAGGGCTCGAACTCGTGCGGGTCACCCGTGGGGTTGGTGAACAGCGAGGTGACCGTGGCGTCCTCGCCCGCGACGGCCGTGGCGATGGCGCCGTAGACGTCGGTGGACGCGACGATCGAGGGCTTGCCGTCTCCCGAGTCCGACGATGCGGTACCGCACGCGGTGAGCGCCAGCACGGCGACGGCGGTGGCGCCGACGGCCTGGGTGAGACGATGGCGGATGCGCACGGGAACTCCTGACGACAACAATGGGAATCGTTGTCGTTAGATTAGCGGCGCTCCCGTTGCGGTGTCGAATAGCCGGAACCGCATGTATCAGCGCGCTGCGGCGGCCTCCGCCTCGGCCTGGGCGGCGGCGACGGCCTCCTCGGAGATGGCGCCGAACTGCGCGCCCATCGCGGCGGAGAGCGCCTGCGCGGCGGACAGCGGCCGGACCATCACCATGAAGTCGTCGATCTTGCCGTCGGCGTCGACGTGGATGAAGTCGCAGCCCGTCACCTTCTTGCCGTCCACGAGCGCCTCGAAGATCAGGGCGTGATCGTCGCCGTCGTTGATCTCGCGCAGGTAGTGGAAGTCCTCGAAGACGCGCAGCACGCCGCGCAGAATGGCCGCCGTGATGTGGCGGCCCTGATAGGGCTTGAAGGCGACGGGGCTGGTGAAGGTCACGTCGTCGGCGAGCAGGCCGTCGAAGGCCTCGCCGTCACGAGCCTCGACGGCGGCACGGAACTCACGCATGCTGACTCCTTAGTGAACTAGTTGAGTAGGTGTCGCCAGCATACTCAACTAGTTGACTAATATGGAAGGCATGGCGCTGCGGCACGCGATCGAATCCACTCTCCTCGTGATGGGCGAGGCCTCGGGGTACGACCTGTCCAAGGAGTTCGACGGTGCCCGCGCCACCTTCTGGGTGGCCACGCCGCAGCAGCTCTACCGCGAGCTCGACCGGATGGAGGCCGACGGGGTGATCCTCGCGCGGACCGTCGAGCAGGCGAAACGGCCGAACAAGCGGGTCTTCCGGCTCACCGACGCCGGCTGCGCGGAGCTGTCTGCGTTCACGCGGACCGCGCCGCGTGCGGTCGCGATCCGGGACGAGCTGATGGTCATGGTGCAGGCGGTCGAGGTCGGGGATCCGGCCGCGGTGTGCGATGCCGTGCGCGCCTTCCGCGACGCCGCGTCCGCGAAGCTCGCGTACTACGAGCGGCTCGAGCGCACCTGGCTGGGCGACCGCAGTCGGGAGGAGCTGCTCGCCGAGCGGCATCTCGGCGGGCCGTACCTCACGCTGCTGCGGGGGCTGCGGTTCGAGCGGGAGAACATCGACTGGGCGGAGCTGGCACTGCCGGTGCTCGAGGCGCGAGGCTAGCGGCCTGCTTCTTCGGCCTCCTTGACGATCCGCCCGAACTGCGCGCCCATCGCCTCATTGAGCGCCTGTACGCCGGACAGCGGCCGGACCATGACCGTGAAGTCGTCGATCCGGCCGTCGTCGTCGAGGTGCAGGATGTCGCAGCCGTGCACCGCTCTCCCCTTCATCGTGGTCGTGAAGACGAGGGTGTGGTCCCGTCCGTCCGCGCTGCTGATGACGCGCTCGTAGCGGAAGTCGGGACCCATCACCCGGCGTGCGGCGCGCAGGATCGCGGCCACGATCGGCTTGCCCTCGTACGGGGTGATCGCGACGGGGCTGTGGAAGACCACGCCATCGGCGAGCAGGCGCTCGACCGCCTCGTCGTCCTTGGCCTCGACCGCGTCGCGGAACTCCTGCATGGCGCGAGGCTACTACCGCACGACGTGCGGCATCAGTGCGTCGGGCGGGATCACGCCGAACTTCCCGGCGTTGTAGTCCTCGAGCGCCTGCATCAGCTCGGCCTTGGTGTTCATCACGAACGGGCCGTACTGCGCGACGGGTTCCCGGATCGGCCGACCGCCGAGGATCAGGACCTCCATCGCCGGGCGGTTCGAGTCCTGCGACTCGTCCGCCGCGACGGTGATCCGGTCGCCGGGGCCGAGCTGCGCCAGCTGGCCCTGGTGGATCAGGTGCCCCACGGGGCCGACGGTGCCGCGCCCGCTCAGCACGTAGACCAGCGCGTTGTAGTCGCGGTTCCACGGCAGCGAGGCCTCGGCGCCGGGAGCGACGGTCGCGTGCACGAAGTTGATCGGCGTGCGGGTGGAGCCGGGGCCGGTGTTCCCGTCGACCTCGCCCGCGACGATGCGAATCAGCGCCCCGCCGTCCGGGGTGGTCACGAGGGTGGTCTGGCCGCCCTCGAGGTTCTGGTAGGCGGGCGTCGTGAACTTCTCGCTCGCGGGCAGGTTCACCCACAGCTGGATGCCGTGGAAGGTGCCGCCGGACTCGACGAGCTCCGCGGGCGGGGTCTCGATGTGCAGGATGCCGGATCCTGCGGTCATCCACTGCGTGGCGCCGTCCTGGATGAGTCCGCCGCCGCCGTGGCTGTCCTGGTGCTGGAACAGGCCGTCGATCATGTAGGTCACGGTCTCGAAGCCGCGGTGCGGGTGCCAGTTGGTGCCCTTGGGCTCGCCGGGCTCGTACTCGACCTCGCCCATCTGGTCCATGTGGATGAACGGGTCCAGGTCGCGCGGGTGGACGCCGGCGAAAGCGCGGACGACGGGGAAGCCCTCGCCCTCGTGGCCGCGGGGGCCGGTGGTGATCTTCCGGACGGGTCGTTCGGTCTCCGACGGTGCCGCCGCGGCGATGCGCGGCAGGGTCAGGGTGTCTGCGGTGACGGCGGGCATGTCGTCCTCCTCGGGGAGTGGCTGGTGAAGCTGACACTACCATTAACCGGACTGAGGTCCGATTACTTCCCGAGGTGTCTGCACACTTCCTGTCGGAGGAACCTCCGGCGGCCGCTCGGCGTCGCGTGGGAGGGGAGGCGGCCTTCGCGGGCCCACCGGTTGACGGTCTTCCTGCTGACCGTGAAGATCTCGGCGACTTCGGTGCTGCTGATCCAGTCGGAGTCGTCGCGCGCAGACGGTTCTGGCGGAGGTTCGGCGGCTGACGTGGAGGGTGGGGTCGGTTTCCTGATGTGGATTGGCGGATCGTCGAAGACCGGCGGAAGGCGGGCGGAGAACTCCGATGACCTCAGCGTGAGATCGGTCATGTGCGTCACGACCGCACCGCAGTACGTGCCGATTTCGACGGCGGCCCGCCAGGAAATGCTCGAGTGGTATTCGAATCCGACGATGCGTGCCGCGAGGTATGCCATGTCGTTATCCTTGAGATCGGTGCCACCGACCCGCCGGGTGGCTGTCGATTCGATGTCGATGTTGCGCACTACCAGAGTGGGAAAAGACAGCCGAATCGCATCCACCGCGATCAGTGACGCCTCCTGGAGAAGGAGGTGGAGATCGACCGCTTGTCGCGCGAGATGGGGCGGGCAGGGGGCTTGTTGCGTCGATTCGACGGGCCGGAATCGCTGGACGGACCAGTCGTGGTCGTCCGGTGTGCAGCGTTCGGGACGCATACCTCTCCTCGGCTTCGGGATGTGCGGACGATGCGGACTGCGGTGGTACCGAGACGGTTCTGCCGCAGGCCGCTCCGCACGTCCTAGGCGAGGCGGACGATCTCCCCGTAGGTCGTGGTGATCTCGTCGAAGGTTGCGGTCGAGATGACAGTGGTCACGTACGGGATCGCATCCACGACGCCCGCGCACTTCTCGGCGCCGATCTTGATGTTCGAGTACCGAATCCCGCCACTGCTACCGGTTTTCGGGTTCGGCACGGTCTTTTCGCCCATGATCGCGGCCTGGACGGTGCCGGGGGAGAGCTTGAAGGTCTGCTCCTGACTGGCACCGAGTTCGACGCCCGGGATGATGCCGGTCACGCCGCCGCCGGCGACACCGCCGGCGGCGCCGAGGGCGCCCGCCGGAATCGGGCCGCCGAGCCCGCCCGCTCCGCCGACTCCGGCGCCGGCGCCCGCGCCGACGTAGTTCGGGAACTGGACCGAACCCTTCTGATTGGTTCCGATTGCCGTCGAGAATTGGTCGAAATGGACCTGGCAGCCCACCATGTAGCCGGTCTTGACCGAGATCGCGGATATCTCCTTCGCGGATCCCAAGCTGTCGACGTGGAACTCGGCGTCGCCGCCGACGACCGCCTGGGTCGCGAGCGGCGTGACGGCCTGCGACGGGATGAGCCGGGCATTCAGGCCGTACAGCGAAAGCTTGATCTTCGCGCCTTGTTTGGTGGTGATGTTCTGGAATCCGCCGCGCACGGTACCCGACGGGGTTTGGGGCGTGACCTGAGCGCCGGCGATGGGAGTGGAGATAGCGGCGACGGCGGCGAATGCGCTGATTACGCCGAGAATTCGATTCCGTTGTGCCCGGAGAGTACGCACCTGATCTTCAGCCTTCCCTGAGAGTTTCTATACCTAACGACCATATCACTGAGAATTGCCATAGGTAATTCAAGAGTTATTGATTTGAATCACAGGTTCCGGCGCGTCAAACGAGTCATCGGAGCCCGGTAGTGTCGCTTTCGTGACTCGATCAGTGGGCTTGGCCGTCTCCTCCGACGGCACGGAGATCTTCTACGCCGATCACGCGGACGGTGCGGACCCGGCGAAGCCGACCTTCCTGCTGATCCACGGCTGGTCGGCCAGCTCGGACTCGTGGGGCGCGGCCTTCATCGGCGCGCTGACCGCTGCCGGGCACCGCGTGGTCGCCGTGGACAACCGCGGCCACGGACGCAGCTCGGTCCCGGACTCCGAGCACCCCTACTCCACGGAGCGCTTCGCCGACGATCTCGCCGTGGTCCGCCGCGACCTCGGTCTCGACGCGATCATCCCCGTCGGTTGGTCGTACGGCGGCCTGATCATCGCCGACCACCTCGCGACCCACGGCACGGACGGAGTGGACGCCGTCGGCCTCGTCGGCGCGATCACCTCGATCGGCGGCTCGACGGAGACCGGGCCGTTCCCGGGCGGCGTCACCGGCGCGTCGATGAACGCCGCACTCCCGGCCGCCCTGTCCGCGCACGCGGGCAAGGCCATCACCGCGCTGGGCAGGCTGCGGATGCTGCCGCACGGCTTCGACCAGGATGCACTGGGCCCCGTCGCCCAGCAGCAGTTCGGCATCGCCCTCGCCACACCCCCGGCCGTGCGCGGCGGGCTGTTCCGGCGCACCGTCGACCACGATGCGGACCTGGCGTCCTGGACCTTCCCCGTCCTGATCCAGCACGGCCGCGACGACGAGGTGGTGGCACCGTCGACCGCGGAGCATCACGCGAAGATCCTGCCGAACGCGACCCTGTCCTGGTGGGACGGCGGCGGGCACGCCCCGTTCGTGGTGGACCCGGCCCGCAGTGCCCGCGAGCTCCTCGAACTGGCGCGTTGATCGGGCGGGGTTAAGCTGGACGGCGTGCCTACTGGTAAGTCCGCGGCAGCCGCCACGCCGCGCCGGATCGCGGTGCTGTCGGTGCACACGTCACCGCTGGCCCAGCCCGGCACGGGCGACGCCGGCGGGATGAACGTCTACATCTGGCAGACCTCCCTCGAGCTCGCGAAACGCGGCATCGAGGTGGAGATCTTCACGCGTGCCACGGCGTCGACGGACCAGCCGATCGTCGAGGCGGCGCCGGGCATCCGGGTGCGCAACATCGTCGCCGGGCCCTTCGAGGGCCTCGAGAAGACGGACCTGCCCGCGCAGCTGTGCGCCTTCGCCGCGGGGGTGCAGCGCGCCGAGGCCCGCGAGGAGCCCGGCTACTTCGACCTCATCCACTCGCACTACTGGCTCTCCGGCCAGGTGGGCTGGTTGGCCCGCGACCGCTGGGGCGTGCCGCTGGTACACACCGCCCACACTCTGGCGGCGGTGAAGAACAACGCCCTCGCGATCGGCGACACCGCGGAGCCGCAGGCCCGCATCATCGGCGAGCAGCAGGTGTCCGACGAGGCGGACCGGTTGATCGTCAACACCGAGGTCGAGGCCGGCCAGCTCGCCGTGATCCACGACGTGCCGCAGAGTCGCATCGACGTGGTCTACCCGGGCGCCGACCTGAACACCTATACGCCCGGCGACGGCACCGCTGCTCGCCGCGAGCTGGGCATCGCCGACGACGAGATCGTGCTCGCCTTCGTCGGCCGCATCCAGCCGCACAAGGCCCCCGACCTGCTGCTCCGCGCCGCCGCCCCGCTCATCCACGCGCACCCCGAGCGCCGGATCCGCGTGCTGGTGGTGGGCGGACCGTCGGGCACGGGTCTGGAGCGGCCCGACGCCCTGATCGCCCTGGCCCGCGAGCTGGGCATCGAGGACGCCGTGACCTTCGGCCCGCCCCGCCCGCCCGCCGGGCTGGCCGAGGTCTACCGCGCATCCGACGTGGTCGTCGTCCCCAGCTACTCCGAGTCCTTCGGGCTGGTCGCCGTCGAGGCGCAGGCGTGCGGCACGCCCGTCGTGGCCGCGCGGGTGGGCGGGCTCCCGGTCGCCGTCGCCGACGGTGTCTCGGGTCGCCTCGTGGACGGTCACGAGCCGCAGGTCTGGACCGCCGTGCTCGACGAGCTCACCGCGGATCCGGCACTGCGGCAGAGGCTTTCCGACGGTGCCGCCGCCCACGCCCGGCAGTTCTCCTGGGCGCGCACGGCCGACGGGCTGCTGGAGAGTTACGGCAAGGCGATCGATGCGCGGCGCGCTGCGGCGCAGACGGTGCGCCGCAGGCGGCGCAGGGCAGGAGTGCGGGTATGACGATGACGCCGGAGCAGGTCGAGGCGGCTCTCGACGAACGCGAGCTCGACTTCGCCCGCCGCGAGGCGTCCGGCAGCGACCTGGCGCACTTCGTGATCGAGCTGCCCGGGATCAAGAAGCTCAAGACCACGACGCTGCTCACGCTGGGCAAGCACGGCGCGCGGGTGGAGGCCTTCGTGTGCCGGCACGTCGATGAGAACTTCGAGGGCGTGTACCGCTATCTGCTGCAACGGAATAGGCGTCTGTACGGGGTCTCCTACACGCTGGACAACGCGGGCGACATCTACCTGACCGGCCGGTTCGCCGAGGTCACCGAGGACGAGCTCGACCGTGTCCTCGGTCAGGTCCTCGAGGCCGCCGACGGTGACTTCAACACCCTGCTCGAGCTGGGCTTCTCCACAGCGATCCGCCGCGAGTTCGACTGGCGACGCTCCCGCGGCGAACCGATGTGGAATCTCAAGCCTTTCGAGCACATGCTTCCAGGGTTTCCGGAGTTCGAGCCGAATCCGTTGCCGGAGCGGAAGCCTCGGACGTAGCGGCCCGCGGGATCGCCAGCGCGACCGCCGCCGCGACGGCGGCAACGGCCCCGGCGATGACGAACGTGCTGGTGAACGCCGATTCGGCGGGCAGCTCCACCGCGTGCGGAGTTCCCGCGCCCAGAGTGACGGTGGTGCGGGTCAGCACCGTCGCCATCACGGCGGAGGCGACCGCCGTGCCCATCGAGCGCATGAGCGAGTTCAGGCCGTTCGCGGCGGCCGATTCGGTCTCCGGAACGTTGTTCATGATCAGTGCGGGCATCGCCGAATAGGCCACGCCCACACCGCCGAACACGATCATCGAGCCGAGTGAGAGCTTCCACGTCGCGTCGGTCAGTCCGAGCAGCGCGAAGTAGCCGAGGGCCGACATCGCGGCGCCGATCGCGAGCGTGCGCCGCGCCCCGATCCGCTGGGTGAGCAGAGCGGATACGGGGGAGAGCGCCATCATCACCAGGCCGCCCGGCACCATCCACAGGCCCGCGTTGAGCATCGTCAGTCCCAGCCCGTAACCCGTGGCGCCGGGGATTTGGAGCAGCTGCGGCATGGTGAGCATGAGCGAGAACATCGCGAAGCCCACCATGATCGAGGCGAGGTTGGTCAGCAGGATCGGACGTCGCGCCGAGATCCGCAGGTCCACCAGGGATTCGCGCGTGCGCAGCTCCCACCATCCCCACGCGACGAGTACCGCGACGCCGAAGACCGCGCAGCCGATCGTCGCCGCCGAGGTCCAGCCCCAGCTCTGCCCCTTGGTGATCGACAGCAGCACGGAGACCAGGCCGGCGCTGAGGCCCAGCGTTCCGATCACGTCGAACTTCCCGGGCTGCGGGTTCGGCGACTCCGGGACCACGACGTACACCAGGCCCAGGGTGATCACGCCGAGTGCGAGCGAGAACCAGAACAGCGTGTGGTAGTCGAAGTGTTCGGAGATGTAGGCGCCGAACGGGATTCCGATGGCGCCGCCGACGCCGAGCATCGCCGACATGAGGGCGACCGCGCCGGGGATCTTGCGGGCGTGCAGCTCGTCGCGCATCAGCGAGATGCCCACGGGAACCAGGCCCATGGCGAAGCCCTGGAACGAGCGGCCGACGACGGTGAGCAGCAGGTCGTGCGAGAGCGCGCAGATCAGCGACCCCGCGATCAGGCTGAGCAGGCTGGTGAGCAGGATCAGGCGCTTGCCGTACATGTCGCCGAGGCGCCCGGCGATGGGCATCGCGACCGACGAGGCCAGCAGCGTGGACGTGATGACCCACGACGCGTTGTCGGAGGTCGTGTTCAACAGGTGCGGCAGCCGGCCGACGAGCGGCACTACCAGGGATTGCATGAGGGAGGCGAGGAGGCCGCCAAGGCAGAGGACGGCGATGAGGACGCCGTCCGACGGGGCCCCGGCGCGGGTCCTGCGGAGCATGTCTGTCATGCCGCACGACGCTAGTTGCATAATGCAACTCAAGCAACCGGTTGCGGCGAGCGTCACGTCGGCCCGGGTGGGTGTGATCTGCACTAACGTGGAATCGTGAACTATCCGGGATCCGGGCGGATCGCCCAGGAGTACAGCTCGATGTCGTGTCGCAGGCGTCCGCGCCGGTGAGCCCGGCCGCGCGGATCCGGCTCGGTCTGGGGCTGCTCCTCGCCGTGATCGCGGTCCCGATCGTCCTGATTCTCACGCTCACCCTGCCGCAGTTCCGCCTCGACGCGCACGTCGTCCCGCTCGACGGTGCGCCGCACACCGTCGAGCTCCCGTCCGGCACCGAGTACGCGGTCCTGGCCGCGACGCGGGTCAAGGAGGGCGCGCCGTCGTGCCTGTTGACCGGACTCGACGGTGCCCCGGTCCCGCTGCGCGAGGTGTCCGGCGCCGTCACCGTCGAGAACCGGATGGTGCTGCGCACCTTCGACACCGGCGGCGGTCGGATCACTGCGACGTGTACGCCCGCACCCGGCTACTCCGAGGTCGTGCTCGGCAAGCGGCCGGACATGCCGCGCCTACTCGGCGGGATCTTCGGCGCCTTCGGCTTCGCGCTGCTGGCCGGCGCGCCCGCTGTGGTGCTGCTCATCGCCGGCCTCGCGCGGTGTCGCCGCCCTCCGCGAATTTGGTTATGACCAGTTTGGCTGAACTGCGGGTACTCCGCGCCCGCGCGCTCTAGGATGGCCGCATGGAAATCGTGATCCGCCCGACCCCCGCCGACGTTGCCGTCACCGCCGCCGACATCGTGGCCGATCACGTGCAGCGTGGTCCGGCCGTGCTCGGGCTGGCCACCGGTTCCACGCCGCTCGCCAGCTATCAGGAGCTCATCCGTCGCCACAACGAGGACGGGCTGAGCTTCAAGGACTGCGTGTCCTTCAATCTCGACGAGTACGTCGGGCTGCCGAAGGGGCATCCTGAGAGCTACCGCGAGGTGATCCGCAAGGAGTTCACCTCGCACGTCGACATCCCGGACGCCAAGGTCGAGGGGCCGGACGGCACCGCGGCGGACATCGCCGCCGAGGCGAAGCGTTACGAGGACGCGATCAAGGCCGCCGGCGGCGTCGACGTGCAGCTGCTGGGCATCGGCACCGACGGCCACATCGGCTTCAACGAGCCCGTCTCCTCGCTCGCCTCGCGCACCCGCATCAAGACGCTGACCACGCAGACCCGCGAGGACAATGCGCGGTTCTTCGCGTCCATCGACGAGGTGCCCATCCACGTGCTGACCCAGGGGCTCGGCACCATCTCCGAGGCGGAGCACCTGCTGCTGCTGGCCACCGGCGAGGGCAAGGCCGAGGCGATCGCCGCCACCGTCGAGGGGCCCGTCGCCGCGATCAACCCCGCGTCCGTGCTCCAGTTCCACCCGCACGTCACCGTCGTCATCGACGAGGCCGCCGCGTCGAAGTTGCGGCTGAAGGACTACTACGTGCACGTGCTGGCCAACAAGCCGGCGAATCAGCCCTTCTAGGAGTTCCAGGGCCCCTCGGGGCCGAAGAGGCCCGTCATCAGCGCCGCGAGGCTCGCGGCGAACTCGTCGGCGGTGGCGGGCGCCGCGTCCAGTTCGGCGCTCGCGCGCAGGTTCGGCACCGCGTCGGGCGGCATCGTGCCGACGATCTCGTCCATGCGCTCGTGGGTGAGCGGCGTCCCCTCCGCGCGCTGGCGCAGGTGCGATAGGACGCTTCCGAGCGTGAGGCTCCACAGTGCGCGGTAGGCGGCGAGCGCGGTCCCCCGGTCGCCGGTGAGTCGGTACGCCGCGCCCATCACGGCGTCGGTGAGCAGCAGTGCGCCGCGGCCGATCCGTTGCGGTCGGATGAGTGCCTCGGGCACCCACGGGTGCGCGGTGAGCGAATCGTAGAGCGTGGTCATCGCGAGATCGATGCACGCTCGTGGCTCGTCGGGGAAGTCGATCGCCGCGAAGGGTTCCGCGATCGCGTCGAGCGCGAGCGCGAGGAGCGTCTCCCTGTCGTCCACGTGTCGGTAGAGCGCCATCGTGGTCACTCCGAGATCCGCAGCGAGCGCCTTCATCGTCAGGCCGTCCGTGCCCTGCTCGTCGAGCACCTCGAGCGCGCGGCCGACGATCCGTTCCCGGGTGATGCTGGGTGGTCGGCCGCGGCGCGGCGTGATCTGGCGCATCTCCTCATTGTGGCGGAACGGTCTTGTGTCCGTGCGTGAGTGAGGCTACCCTACATAATTATGTTACTAGATACACAAAAACCTCCGATCCGCGCGGCACTGCTGTTGGCCGGGCTCTCCCAGTTCCTCGTCGCCCTCGACGCCTCCGTCACCAACGTCGCGCTTCGGGCCATCCGTGACGACGTCGACTTCTCACCGCAGGGCCTGTCGTGGGTGGTCAACGCGTACGCGGTGGTGTTCGGCGGGCTCCTGTTGCTCGCCGGGCGGCTGTCCGACAGGTTCGGCCCGCGAGCTCTGCTCCGCTTCGGCTTCACACTGTTCGGCGTCGCCTCCCTGTGCGCATATCTGTGCCACGAGCCGTGGCAGGTGATCGCCGTGCGCGTGCTCCAGGGCGTCGGCGCCGCCGCGATCGCGCCGGCCGCGATCACCTCGGTGGCCCTGACCTTCCGCGAACCGGCGCAGCGAGCCAGGGGATTCGCCGCGATCGCTATCGGTGCCGCCGTCGGCGGTGCGGTCGGTGTGGTCCTATCCGGCGTGCTCACCGACGCCTTCGGCTGGCCTACCGTCATCGCCTGCGGTGCGGTGGTCGCCGTGCTCGGCCTCGTGTTCACCTACGCCGCGCCGGGGCCGGTCGAGGGGGCCGACCGTCGG
The DNA here is from genome assembly GCF_040611135.1 of Tsukamurella sp. NPDC003166. Classification (NCBI taxonomy): domain Bacteria; kingdom Bacillati; phylum Actinomycetota; class Actinomycetes; order Mycobacteriales; family Tsukamurellaceae; genus Tsukamurella; species Tsukamurella sp. NPDC003166. The sequence continues at coordinate 5,145 of NZ_JBEXNL010000023.1, read as the reverse complement.
ACGGACTGGGCCGGAGGGGTGCTCGCGACCGCGGGGCTGACCGTTCTGGCGTACGGGATCGTCGCGGCCACCGACAACGGCTGGGGCAGCGTCCGCACGGTGGGCTGGTTCGCCGTCGCCCTGGTCCTGCTCGGCGCCTTCGTCGCGGTCGAGCGCCGAACGACGGTGCCGCTGGTCGACTTCCGGCTACTCGGGCGACGCGAGGTCCTGGTCCCGTGCCTGGTGCTCGCCGTCGTGGTAGCCGGACAGTTCGGTGCCTTCTACTTCGTCTCGCTGTATCTCCAGATGGGCCTTGGCTATTCGGCGACGAAGACCGGACTGATGTTCCTGCCCTTCTGTTTCGGCATCGTGGTCGCGGTCCGGGTCGCGACCGGGCTCGTGCCGAAGATCGGCGCCCGTCGCGTCGTGCTGATCGGGACGGCGCTCGCGACGGTCGGCTTCCTGCTCTTCGCGCCGCTCCCCGCCGACGGCGGTTTCGTCCGCGCGGTGCTCATCCCGTCGCTGGTGACCTCGGTGGGCATCGGCATGGTCTTCCTGCCCCTGCCGAACATCGCGACCTCGGCGGTCGCCCCGTCGGCCGCGGGGATGGTATCCGGAGTGCTCAACACCTTCCGGCAGGTGGGCGGGGCGCTCGGCCTCGCGATCCTCGTGACGGTCGCGGCCGCGCTGAACGACGGTGCCGCCGTCCTCCCCGGGTATCGCGGAGCCCTGCTCGTCAGCGCCGGCCTCGTCGCGATCGCCCTCGTCCTCGCCCTGCTCCTCCCCGCCGAGCAGAAGAAGGTCGCTCGTTAGGATGGCGTAGTGAATGCGCGGCAACTCGGTTTCGGGGCACTCGCCGGACTCGCGGCGGCGATGGGGCTGGGGCGATTCGTCTACACGCCGATCCTGCCGCTCATGCAGGAGCAGACCGGCATGTCGCCCGGATCCACCGCGGTGGTCGCCACGTTCAACTATCTCGGTTACTTCCTCGGGGCCCTGGCGCTGGCTCTCTGGCCGAGGCTGGCCCGGAGTCGGATGCTGCTGCGCGCCTCGTTGGTCGCCCTCGTCGCGAGCGAGGTCGCGATGGTGCTCGCCGTGAACGTGCCACTGTGGTCCGCCGTGCGGCTGATCGCCGGCCTCGCCAGCGCCGTCGTCTTCGTCTACTGCGCCGGCGCGGTCGCCGGGACCGCCGCCGCAGGCGTCGCGTTCTGCGGTGTGGGGGTGGGGATCGCGGTATCCGGGCTGCTCGTCGTCGGGCTGGGCGAGGTGGTCGGCTGGCGCGCGCTGTGGTGGGTGTCCGCAGTGGCCACGACCCTGTTCGGGCTGTTCGCGTGGCGGCTTCCGCCGGGAGGGCGGGGCACCGTCGGGCGGCCCGACGGTGCCTCCCCGCCCCGGCCCGGCATCGCCGGCTGGGCGCTCGGGATCAGCTACTTCCTCGAGGGCCTCGGGTACATCGTGCTGGGCACCTTCCTCGTGGCCGCGGTCGCGGTCGGCGGGGAGCGGTGGGAGGGCCCGGCGGCGTGGGTGATCGTCGGCCTCGCGGCCGCGGTGTCGCCGCTGATCTGGGCGAGGCTACGGCGCTACCGTTCGGCGGAGACGCTGCTGGTGCTCGCGCTCCTGCTGCAGGTGGTCTCCGCGGTACTACCCGCCCTGGTCCGCGGGCCCGCCGCGGCCGCGGTCTCGGCGGTGCTGTTCGGCGGCACGTTCATCGGCGCCGTGATGCTGTCGATGGAGGCGGGAGCCCGGATCGGCATCCCACGCTCCGCCGCCGTCCTCACCGCCGGGTACGGGATCGGCCAGATCGTGGGGCCGCTGGTGGTGGCGCCGATGCTCGGCGACGGCTACGACGCAGCCTTCCTCACCGCCGGCGGGGTATTGGTCGCGTCCGCCGTGCTGGCCGGCGTGGCGCGGTGGGCGGCACCGTCGGGGCTGCGGGTCGATCGGGTGGGTTCCTAGCGCTGGAAGAGCGTGCGCTGCGGGTAGCGCTCGCCCACCGCGGAGAGAGCGGTGAGTTCCGCCACTTGACCGTCGGTCAGCGTCACCGCGGCGGCGCCGAGGTTGTCCCCGAGGTGCTTACGGCGGGTCGTGCCGGGGATCGGCACGATGTCGTCGCCCTGCGCCAACACCCAGGCGAGTGCGACCTGCGCGGCGGTCACCGGCGCACCGTCGGCCCCGGCCCCGGAGGCGGTGAGGTCGGCGGCGATGGCGTCGATCCGGTCCACGAGCCGCAGGTTCGCCTCGAGGTTCTCGCCCTGCCAGCGCGGAATGGAATGCCGGAAGTCGCTCCCGCTCAGTGCCTTCGCCACCTCGGCGCGGTCGGCGGTGAGGAGGCCGCGGCCCAGCGGGCTGAAGGGCACCAGGCCTGCGCCCACCTCGCGGGCCGCCTGCAGCGGACCGTCCTCCACATCCCGGGTGAAGATCGAGTACTCGGACTGGAGCGCGGCGATCGGGTGCACCGCGGCGGCCTTGCGGATGTCCTCGGCGGAGGCCTCCGACAGGCCCAGCGCGCGGACCTTCCCGGCCGCGACCTGCTCGGCCATCGCGCCCACGGTCTCCTCCACCGGGACCTGCGGGTCGACGCGGTGCAGGTAATAGAGGTCGATCACGTCGATCCCGAGGCGGCGCAGGGAGTCGTCCACGCAGCCGGCTACGCGCTCGGGGCGGCCGTCGAGGCCGATCGGCTTGGCGTTCTCGTCGTTGACGAAGCCGAACTTCGTGGCGAGCACGACCTCGTCGCGATGCGCTTGGATGAAGGGCCCGAGGAACTCCTCGTTGGCGCCGTTGCCGTACATGTCGGCGGTGTCGTAGAGGGTCACGCCCGCGGCCAGGGCCGCCTCGAGCGTGGCACGCGACTCGACGGGGTCGGCCGAGCCGTAGGCGTGGCTCATGCCCATGCAGCCGAGGCCGAGCGCCGAGACCTGCAGGGTGCCGAGGGGGTGTGTGGGGAGCATGTCAATCCTCCTGGGAATCTTGGGGTTCGAAGGCGTCGGCAGCCTCGGCGACACATGTCCCGAGGGCGCCGCCGTAGGTGGCGATCTTGTAGTCGATGACCGCGAGCGAGTACTGCAGCTCCTCGATCTGCGCGACGGTGCGGGCGCGGTGCGCCGTGAGCAGGGCCAGGCGGGCGGGTACGGTCGCGTCGCCACCGTCGACGAGATGCACGTACTCCGTGATGTCGGCGATCGGCATGCCCGACAGGCGCAGTCGCGTCAGGAAGATGACCCGGGCGATCGCCTCGGGGCCGTACCGGCGGTGCCCGGCGCCGTCTCGGTCGACGGTGACCAGCCCGATCCGTTCGTAGTACCGGAGCGTGTGGGCCGAGACGCCCACCAGCTCCGCCAGTTCGGCGACGGTGAGCGGCCCCTCCTGCGCCGGCCCGGCAAGGATCGCCGCGGTGTTGGGCAGCGGCCCGCGCGAACCGACGATGGCTGCGAGTTCATCCGTGTGTGCGACCACGTGAGCAACGCTAAGCCTTCGAGTGCGCTCGAAGTCAACACCGTTTCGCAGGTGCCCTGATCCGTCGGCACTGCGTCAGTCGCGCCCGGGCGTCCACGGCTGGACAAAGCCCAGGTCGCCCATGCCCTCGGCGGCGGCGATGAGCGGGTATCCGGTGGCGCCGTCGATCTCCTCTCGGAGGATATCGGCGTGGCCGGCGTGGCGGGCCACCTCCTCGATGACGTGGAGCAGGATCCAGCGCACCGTCCACCCCTCGAAGCCGTCCGGAAACCACGGGGCGGGGCGCACGGGCGCGACGGCGTCGAGATCGGCCCGATCCGCGACGGCGCGGATACGCGCGGCCGCAGCGTCGTAGCGGGCGAGCAGGTCTTCGAGAGTCTCGTCGTCGCCGACGCGGAAGTCTTCCCCCTCGGCCATCGCGTCGAGCCGCGGGTCGCTGAACAGCTCGGGTGCGGCCTCGGCCCGCGCGGACCAGGCGTCGACGGTGAGCGTGACGTGTTTGAGCAGCCCGCCTACGGTGAGCGAGCTCCGGGCGGGGGAGAGGCGGATCTGCGCCTCCGTCATGCCGAACGTGGTGTGCCGCAGGCCGTCGAGCTGTTGGGCGAGGAAGCCGCGGATCCCGGCACGCTCGGAATCGGCCGGTGGTGCGTAGAAGGGCATGCGGACTCCTGAAGGGTGATCGACGATGTGCGGTCTCCATGGAACCGCGTCGCACTGACATGTGGGCGCTCGCCGTAGCGCGACTAGCAAAATATTTCGATGTGATTCGTGTGATCGAAAACTTGTCAGTGGGTCCGGGTAGCGTCCTGGTATGGACGAAAGTATTGCAGTAAAGGATGATCCGCCTCCTGATGCAGCTTCGGGTGGGGATGTGGTGGATCGGTTGCGTTCGAGTGAGGTCCGGCGGTGCCGGTTGGCGGTGGAGCAGTACGCGCTGGCGGCGGATCTGCTGCGGCAGCGGGTGTGTGAGCGGGTGGCGGCGGGGGTGCCGCAGGATCGGTGGCAGCAGGGCGTCGCCGCCGAGGTGGCGTTGGCGTTGCACATCTCCCCGAACACCGCCGGGCGGTTCGTCGCCAGGGCGGTGGAGTTGGAGCGGTGCATGCCGCACACCCGGGCCCGGCTCTACGACGGTGACCTGTCCCCGGAGGCGATCCCGACGCTGCTCGCGGGCCTGAGTCACGTGGACATCGCGGACCGGCAACGCGCCGACGAGGAGCTCTGCGCCGACCCCGCCACCCTGGCGGGGTTGGGGCTCAAGCAACTCGCGGGGAAGGTGCAGCAGGTCGCCTACCGCTTGGATGCACAGGCCACGGTGGATCGGATCGCGGCGGCGGAGAAGGACCGCACCGTCACCCTGCGGCCCCTGCCGGAGGGGATGGCCCGGTTGTCGCTGCTGTTGCCGATGGCCCAGGCCGTCGGCGCGTACGCCGCGCTCCGCAAGCACGCCGACACCCACGTCGGGCACGACCACGAGTTGCGGACCCGGCCGCAGCTCATGGCCGACACCGCCTTCGCCCGGTTGACCGGCCGGGATGCTGTGGAGGGGCAGCCGGTCACGGTCAACGTCACCGTCTCCGCGGAGGTACTCCTCGGCGACCGGCCCGGCACCGTGCACCTCGACGGTGGCGGCAGCATGCCGGCGGAGATCGCCCGCAATCTCATCGGCAGGGCCACCGCCAACGGTGTGGCATGGGTCAAACGCCTGTTCGT
>NZ_JBEXNL010000022.1:0-80984 GCF_040611135.1 Tsukamurella sp. NPDC003166 | reverse complement strand
CTCGATCGGCCTCGGAAATCAGAACGGGTTCAGCTCGCACCCCTCCAGTCTCCCACGACACCCATCGGCAACAGACTTTCAACACGAGCCACTAGCGGGTTTCGGACACCGTCGTCGGTGCGCCGCTCAGCAGCAGCGGACCTGGACGGTCGCGCCGTCGTGGCGCGCCTTCCAGTACTCCCGCTCGGTCATGACCGGCTCGCCGGGATGGGTGGCCCGACAGTGCTCGACGTACCGCTGGTAGTGGTTGTCGCCCATCACCGATCCCACGTACCAGCGGATCGCCTTCAGTGCCCGGATGATCGGGTCACGCCCAGTGCGTCCCATTGCTCCTGCACCTTCCTCTCCGCCGCGGTGGGGATGAGCCCCTTCGGGGCGAACAGCTCGGTGGGCACCGGTTCCTCCTCGGTGAGCGGGCGCCCGTTGCCGGATACGGTGCGGTAGATCGTCCAGACGCCCATGATGACCACGATCAGGACCATGATGGCGAACACGATCGACAGCGTGCCCTGGATGAAGGTGTTGCGCACCACCGCGTCGATCGCCTCAGGCGTCTTCGCGGATCCGTACTTCTGCAGGCCGGCATCGGCCGCGGCCTTGAAGTTGCTGTGCTGCTTCCAGTAGCCCACGGCGGGGTCGGCGCTGAAGATCTTCTGCCACGACGCCGTCATGGTGATGATCAGGTCCCAGACGAGCGGGATCGCCGGTATCCAGACCCACTTGTAGTAGCCCTTCTTGACCACCACCACGACCACCACGGTCAGCGCCATCGCGGCGAGCAGCTGGTTGGCGATGCCGAAGAGCGGGAAGAGCGTGTTGATGCCGCCGAGCGGATCGGTGACACCCATCAGCAGGATGCTGCCCCAGGCCGCGACGACGAGCAGCGAAGCGCCCCAGGCGCCCACCCGCCAGCTGGGGTCCTTGAGCCGCTGGAACGGGCCGCCCAGGTTGCTCAGCGCGTCGGAGACGAGGAAGCGGGCGACGCGCGTGCCGGCGTCGACGGTGGTGAGGATGAACAGCGCCTCGAACATGATCGCGAAGTGGTACCAGAAGGACTTCATCGACGACCCGCCGAACACCTGGTGCAGCACCTCGGACATGCCGAGCGCCAGCGTCGGGGCGCCGCCGGTGCGGGAGACGATGCTCTCCTCGCCGACGTCCTTGGCGGCTTGCGCGATCTGCTGCCCGGTGATCGGATCACCGCTCAGGCCCAGTGAATTGACGTAGGTGGCCGCGGTCTCCGCGGTGCCGCCGGTCTTCGCGAGCGGCGCGTTCATCGCGAAGTAGAAGTGCTGGTTGATGATCGACGCCGTGATCAGCGCCATGATCGCCACGAACGACTCGGTGAGCATGCCGCCGTAGCCGATCAGCCGCATCTGCCCTTCCTTCTCCAGCAGTTTCGGCGTGGTGCCGGAGCTGACCAGGGAGTGGAAGCCCGAGAGCGCGCCGCACGCGATGGTGATGAACAGGAACGGGAACAGGGAGCCGGCGAAGACGGGTCCGTCGCCGCGGGTGGCGAAATCGGAGACCGCCGGGGCCTCCATGAGCGGCCGGGCGATGATGATGCCCACGGCCAGCAGCGCGATGGTGCCGACCTTCATGAAGGTCGAGAGATAATCGCGGGGCGCCAACAGTAGCCACACCGGCAGCACGGATGCCGCGAAGCCGTAGATGATGATCGCCCAGCTCAGCTGGACCGGGGTCAGGGTGAACAGGTCTTTACCCCAGTCGCTCTCGCCCACGTAGCGGCCGCCGATCACCGCCGCCAGCAGCAGTACGCAGCCGATGAGCGAGACCTCGGACACCCGACCGGGTCGCAGATAGCGCAGGTAGACACCCATGAACAGGGCGATGGGAATGGTCGCTGCGATGGAGAACACGCCCCACGGGCTGTGGCCCAGCGCCTGCACGACGACCAGCGCGAGCACCGCGATGAGGATCGTCATGATCGCGGCGATGCCGATGATCGCCGCCGCGCCGCCGACGGCGCCGAGCTCGTCGCGGATCATCTGGCCCAACGACCGGCCCCTGCGCCGCGTCGCGATCCACAGCACGAGGTAGTCCTGGACGCAGCCCGCGACCAGGGCGCCGACGATGATCCAGATCGTGCCCGGCAGGTAACCCATCTGCGCCGCGAGGACGGGGCCGACGAGCGGCCCGGCCCCGGCGATGGCCGCGAAGTGGTGGCCGAACAGGACCCTGCGGTCCGTCGGCATGTAGTCCGTGCCGTTGTCGAGGATCTCCGCCGGGGTGGCGTGGTCGTCGCGCGGACGCACGACCTTGAGCTCGATGAGCCGTGCGTAGAAGCGGTAGCCCACGACGTAGGTGCACACGGCCGCCAGCACGAACCACACGGCGTTGACGGTCTCGCCGCGGGCGAGGGCGATCATCGCCCAGGCCACGGCGCCGATGACCGCGATGACGCCGAAGATCACCTTGTGCTTCGTCGTGATCGGCGAACGGTCGATGATCGCCACGGGTGGCAGGGACGGGTCGGTGCGGACGTAGGTGATGTCGCCGTCCGTCTCCGTGTTCGACGGTGCGGTGGGAGCTGACACGCTGCCTCCTCGAAGGTCGGGAATCACGGTGGTGATTCGCAAGGGTCATCGTGTCACCCGCGGGGCTCGGGCGCGGGGGATTCGCGCCGGATCCGGGCACGTAGAATCAGGCCCCGTGAGCCTTACCCTCGGAATCGTCGGACTGCCCAACGTCGGCAAGTCCACCCTGTTCAACGCCCTCACCAACAGTGAGGTGGAGGCGGCGAACTACCCGTTCGCCACGATCGAGCCGAACGTCGGCGTGGTCAACCTGCCCGACCCGCGGTTGAACCGGCTCGCGGAGATCTTCGGGTCCGAGCGGATCCTCCCCGCGACGGTGTCCTTCGTCGACATCGCAGGCATCGTCAAGGGCGCCTCCGAGGGCGAGGGCATGGGCAACCAGTTCCTCTCCAACATCCGCGAGGCCGACGCGATCTGCCAGGTGGTGCGCGTCTTCTCCGACGAGGACGTCGTGCACGTGGCGGGCAAGGTCGACCCGCTGGCCGACATCGAGACCGTCGCCACCGAGCTGATCCTCGCCGATCTGCAGACCATCGAGAAGGCCCTGCCGCGTCTCGAGAAGGAAGCGCGCAAGAACAAGGAACTGGTCGAGACGGTGGAGGCCGTCAAGGCCGCCGAGGCGGTCCTGACCGACGGGAAGACGCTGTTCGCCGCCGGCTTCGACACCGCGCCGATCCGCGACCTGCACCTCATGACCGCCAAGCCCTTCCTCTACGTCTTCAACGCCGACGAGGGCGTGCTCACCGACGCCGCGCGCCGCGAGGAGCTGGCGGCCGCCGTCGCGCCGGCCGATTCCGTGTTCTTGGACGCGAAGATCGAGTCGGAGTTGCTGGAGCTCGACCCCGAGGACCAGGCCGAGATGCTCGAGTCGATCGGCCAGGACGAGCCGGGCCTCGACTCGCTCGCCCGCGCCGGCTTCCACACCCTGGGGCTGCAGACCTACCTCACCGCGGGCCCGAAGGAGTCGCGCGCGTGGACGATCCGCAAGGGCGACACCGCCCCCAAGGCCGCCGGCGTGATCCACACTGATTTCGAGAAGGGCTTCATCAAGGCCGAGATCGTCTCCTTCGCCGACCTCGATGCCAACGGCACCATGGCCGCGGCGAAGGCCGCCGGCAAGGTCCGGATGGAGGGCAAGGACTACGTCATGAGCGACGGCGATGTCGTCGAGTTCAGGTTCAATGTCTGACGCAGGTTGCGGCCATCTGCCGATCGACGGATGCGCTCAGCGCGACGCGCAACTCGAAGGACTTCGTCCACTCCGGGGTTGCGCTCATCACCCCGTGGACAGGTGAGGAACACGCGCCTTCGTTCTGATGGCTGGGTGTGCTCGTAGGGGGTACGGACCGAACCTGTTTCCTCCGACGGATCTGCGCCAGAGTGGATGCCGGCGGCGAGATCGCCCGCCGTCCCCGCTTCACGTCAAGGAGAGTTCGTGTCCGAGCCAGACTTCGTCGAGACCCTCATCGTCGGCGGTTCCCTCGCCGGGCTGACCACCGCGATCGCCCTCGCCGCGCGGGGGCGTCCCGTGACGGTTCTCGAACGCACACAGGGCCGCACGCAGCGCGGGGTGGCCATCGGCCTGGGGCGCACCGACCTCGACCTGGCCGTGGGGACCGAGCTGTCCGCCCGGGTCATCGAGCACCTCGGTGAGGACTCCCTCCGGCAGGGCCCGTACCCGCACCCCTGGTGGAACGTCTACACCGCACTGCGTACCACCGCCGAAGAGCTGCCCGGGATCACCCTCATCGACGGCGCCGACGTCACCGAGGTCGGTGAGGACGACGAGTCCGCCTGGGCCGTCACCGGCGACGGACGCCGGTTCACCGCACGTGTCCTGATCGGCGCCGACGGTTACCGCAGCGTCATTCGGCGCCACGTCGCCGCCCACCACCCGTATGCGAACTACGCCGGCTACATCGTGTGGCTCGGCCAGTCGGACTTCCCGCCCGGGGTGGACGGGAAGAAGTATCGCGTCGACTTCGAGTCCGGCGGCCCGGAGTTGCTCGCGCTGTACCCGATGGTGCAGGGCGACGGCACTATCCCGCGGTACGGCTGGGCCTGGTTCGACGCCGGCCACAACGACCTGCTCCGCGAGATCGGGGCGATCGACGGCGACGAGGTCCTGCACACGCCGCGCGCCACCGCCATCCCGGATGAGGTCTACGCGACGATGGAACGCCGTGCCCGCAAGTGGTCGGAGCCGTGGCGAACGGGTCTCAAGAAGGCGTTCGCCGAACACGACGTGATCGCCACCCCGATCACCGAGTACATCGCCGACACGGTGGTCACCGGCCGGGTGGCGATCATCGGGGACGCCGCGCACGCCCAGTCCCCGATGACCGGTGCCGGCTACTACGAGGCCTGCGCCGACGCCGCGTCCATCGCCGACGCGATCGGCGGCGACCTCGGAAAGCCCGCAATGGCCCTGACTGGAAACGACCCCGACGAGGTACGCGTCGCCCTGCGACGCTACGAGGCGCAGCGCCTGCAGCCGATGCGCCGAAAAGTGCAGGGCGGTATGTCGTTCGCCAGCATGCTCGGCTGAGTCACTGGAGCGAGTCCCGATGACGCTTCCGTTTCAATATCCCCATCCCATCGCCGGACCGTGCGCAGGGTCGGACCGGTGGCCGGTCAGGGCAGGGGATGCTCGCCCTTGATGACGAAGTAACTGCCGCGGATCTCCCCGGCGAGCTTGGAACGCTGGCGGGCCCACTTGAACGCCGAGAGCGCCTCGGGCGGATTCATCCCCTCGCTGAGCTTGAAGCCGACGGCCCGCTTGCCGCCGTCCGCCTTCGACCACAGCACGTTCACTGCGAGTCCGTCCTGGAAGTAGAGGGTGGGCCAATAGAGCTCGTCGTCCTCGTAGACGAAGACCTCGAGGATGGGGGAGGCGAACTCGATGTCGCGTTCGCTACGCAGGATCTCCTCGACCCACGCCACCACGTCGGCCCGATCCGACGGTGCGGCGGTGTTGTAGTCGGACTTGTACTTGGTGGCGAAGTAACGCGCCTCGTGCGCGCGCAACCCGGCCAACGCCGGTGCCACCGGCGAGGACTCCAGTCCGGCCTGGTCGATCTCGGTGTAGCTGACGATGGTCACGGGCGCTCCTCTGCCTGTCGATCTGCGTGGAACCGAGCGTACGCACACCGGCGATGGTGGCACTTCTCGATTCCTGACCGGTCGTCGTCGGACCCGACGTCTATGACGGCGATGGCGGAGCATCGACCTGCAGAGGCATGGTGCCGGCGGTCCCGGCGCGTCGGCTCCTAACTCGACGGTAGACCCGCCCGCAGAACGCCGGATTCATGAACGAATCTGCCGACAGGTGTCGAAAAACCTGTGAGCGGTTCGTCGTCTTCATGAAGGCGATCGACAGGCCGCCGCGAAAACGACTATGAGGAACCCGCCATGGCCACGCACACTGAACAGATGGATCACCCGCCCACCGACCTGACGACGTCCGCGGCCGAGCGGACCGAGCAGGCCGGCCGCACACCGCTCGTGATCAAGCTGCTGGTCGCAGCGACCTTCGTCGTGATCCTCAACGAGACGATCATGATCAACGCCATCCCGCGACTCATGACGGACTTCCACGTCGACGCCCGTGCCGCGCAGTGGCTCTCCACGGTCTTCATGCTCACCATGGCCGCGGTGATCCCGGTGACCGGATGGTTCCTGCAGCGGGTGAGCACCCGCACGGCGTACGCCGTTGCCATGATCACCTTCAGCGTCGGCACGGCGATCGCGGCGGCGGCACCGTCGTTCGAGGTCCTGTTGGTCGGCAGGGTCGTCCAGGCGGGCGGCACCGCCGTGATGATGCCGCTGCTCATGACCACGCTGATGACCGTCGTGCCGGAGAGCGATCGCGGTCGGGTGATGGGGCAGGTCACCCTGGCCATGTCGTGCGCCCCCGCGCTCGGCCCGGCGGTGTCCGGTGTGATCCTGCACCTCGGCTCGTGGCGCCTGATCTTCGCCTTCGTCCTCCCGATCGCCGTGGTCGTGGGCGTGGCGGGGATGCGGCAGCTCGAGAACGTCGGCGAGACCGAGAACACGCCGGTCAGCTGGCTCAGCGTGCTGCTCGCAGCGGGCGGTTTCGGCAGCCTGGTGTACGGGCTCAGCGAGATCGGCACCGGCGACTGGACCGGCCCCGTCCTCACCGTGCTCGCGGGCATCCTGCTCATCGCCGCCTTCGCCGCCTACCAGGTGCGTCTCCAGCACCGCGAGATGCCGCTGCTGGACCTGCGCACCCTCCGCCATCGCACGTTCGCCGTGTCACTACTCCTCATGACCGCCGCGTTCATGGCCTTCCTCGGCTCGATGATCCTGCTCCCGCTGTACCTGCAGGACCTCCGCGGCCTGTCCGAACTGCAGACCGGCCTCCTCGTCATGCCCGGCGGTCTGGCGATGGGGCTGCTCGGCCCGCAGGTCGGCAGGCTCTACGACCGCGTGGGCGCGCGGCCGCTGGTCATCCCGGGCTCGATCGGCATCGTCATCGCCCTCGCGGCGCTGAGTCGCGTCGGCACGAGCACCCCGTACCAGCTCATCGTCGCGATCCACGTCGCGCTCATGGTGTGCCTCGCCGCCGTCTTCACGCCGATCTTCACCGTCGGTCTCGGCGACCTGCCCGAGAACCTCTACTCGCACGGCTCGTCGCTGCTGGGCACGCTGCAGCAGGTGGCCGGCGCGATCGGCACCGCGGTGCTGATCGTCGTCATGTCGAACCGCTCGGCGCACCTCACCGAGGCGGGCGCCGCCCAGCCGGAGGCCTTCGTCGGCGGATTGCAGTGGGCTTTCGCCGCCGCGGCAATCATGGGAGTCGTGGTCGTCGCAGCATCCCTGCTCCTGCCCGCGAAGCCCGACGGTGCCGCCCCGTCGTCCGCGAGTCACTGAAGGCCGGGTGTCAGGCACGTGTCGGCTACGGTTCAGGCCATGCGCAAGCTCGTTTACCTCGTCGCCAGCACACTCGACGGCTTCATCGCCGGCCCGGACGGAACGGATCCGACCGGGCCGGGCGGCTTCTGGCCGATCCCGCAGGACTATCTCGAGCACCTGATCGCCGAGTACCCGGAGGCGTTGCCGGTCCAGGCGCGGGAGGCGCTCGGCATCAGCGGTCCCGGTGCGCACTTCGACTGCGTGGTCGAGGGTCGCAAGAGTTACGAAATCGGTCTCGCGGCAGGAATTCCCGACGCTTTCCCGCATTTGCGTCACATCGTGTTCTCGCGCACCCTGACTGAAGCGCCTGCTCCCGCCGTCGAACTCGTGGCCGACGATCCGATCACGACGATCCGCGCCCTGAAGGCGCAGGGCGGCAAAGACATCTGGCTCGTCGGCGGAGCGCAGCTGGCCGGCGCGCTCTACCGCGAAATCGACCGGATCGTGCTCAAACTCGCGCCGCTGACCATCGGATCCGGCGTACCCATCTTCTCCGCCGGCGCGGAATTCGATCCGCGCGCATGGGCTCTGACCGACCGCACCGTGATCCCGAGTGGCGCGATGTTCCTCACCTACGACCGATGATCGTCTCCACCGCCCCGCAGCGTCGCCTCGGCGTTCCGCACGATGAGGCGACGCTGCGGATCGGTCCGATCGATCCGGAGGTCCGGACCTCGACTCGCCATTTGTTCATCGACGGAGATCCGTCGTTCGAGTTGTCGTTCTGGTGCGGCACCTGCCCGTTCCTGTTCGAGCGCAAGATGGTCGGCTACAACATCTCGGACGAGCGGGAACCGCTGGACAGGTTGGAGCACGGACTCGACCTGATCGATGACGAGGTCGTCGACACGTTCTCCAGGCTGCTGCCCGAGGGTGAGTACCTGCCACTTCTGATCGAGGTCACACCCGCGTTGGTCGCACCGTACGACGATCGCGACTACTTCACGCACGAGCAGCTCGCGACCTGGGGGATCGACCCGACCTGGGGACTGCCCCAGAACCCCTTGACCCACTACTACCGCACGTTCGACACCGAGGTCGCGCCCGACGAGCACCTCTTCGAGTTCGTGGTCCCCATGGTGCAGCCCAACTGGAACGACGAGAAGCGGGTGCAGCACTACGCCGACCTTCTCGCCGCGGGCATGACGCCGACGGCGGTGGCGTTGTCGATACTCGATCGCCGTGCACCAGCGGTCGCGGCGCCCGAGGCGGATTGGTACGAGCACTGGGTGGTGACCCACTTCCTGCTCGACGGCCACCACAAGTTCGAGGCCGCCGCACGGGTCGGCGCTCCGCTGCGACTGCTCGCGCTCGTGAACATCGACGAGAGTCTAGCCGGCCCGGAGGCGGTCGCCGCACTGCCGGACCTGCTGCACCGCGCACCGTCGCCCCGACGACCGGAGGGATGAGTATGGACCTGTTCGCGCGCCTCGCCGTGACGGATCTTCCCCGCGCGGTCGCGTGGGGCGCGAAGCTCTTCGGCAACGTGGAGGCGTTCGCCCCCAACGATGTCGAGCACGTCTGGACCCTGGGTGACCACGTCCACGTGTACGCGGAGTTGCTCCCGCAGCACGCGGGGCATTGCGCGGTCACCCTCTTCCTCGATGACGCGGCGGACTTCCTCGCCGCCGCGGCGGACCGTGGCCTGCTGCCGGATTCGCAGGAGGTCTACGACAACGGCGTCCGCAAGGCGATCTTCCTCGATCCCGACGGGAACGAGGTCGGGATCGGCGGCGCGGCCGCGTAGTCCGGCGAGTTCGGGGACCATGGGAGACATGGCACTACAGATACGAACCACGTTGGAGCCCGTCGGGCCGGCGACCGCCATCGAACTCACCGACACACAGGTCGACGAACTCGGGGGCGGGAAGCGCGCGGCGGTACGGGTCACGATCGGGGACCGGTCCGCACGGCTTCGCCTCGCCGGCATGGGTGGGCGCAACCTGATCGGCCTGTCGAAGGCGGCCCGCAAGGAGCTGGGGGTCGAGATCGGGGACGTCGTCGACGCCCTCATCGAGCTCGACGGTGCGGAGCGCACCGTCGACCTGCCCGACGATCTGGCCGCGGCCCTCGCCGAGCACGGCCTGCGGGCCGCCTTCGACGCTCTGAGTTACACGCGCCGCAAGGACGCCGCCCGCGGTGTCGCGGACGCGAAGCGGGCCGAGACTCGCGAACGCCGGATCGCCGCGGTGATCGCCTCCCTCTAGGATCGCGGGAGACCGCCGAGATCCTAGGAGACGCACGATGACCCAGTTCCGGGCACTGATCGCCGAACTCGCCGACGAGGCCGTGACCTCCCGCGTCGAGACGCGCGACCCGGTGCCGCTCGAGCCCGGACATCTGCGCGTCGCCGTCGAGTACTCCGGCGTGAACTTCAAGGACGCTCTCGCCTTCACCCCCGGTGGCGGTGTCGTGCGCCAGTACCCGATCGTCCCCGGCATCGACATCGCGGGCACCGTCGTCGAATCCACGTCCGACGACTTCGTCGCAGGCGATCGCGTCGTTGCGCACGGCTACGAGATCGGCACCGCGCGCGACGGCGGCTACGCCGAGCAGGCCGTCGTACCCGCCGAGTGGACGGTGAAACTGACCTCGCTGAGCACCCGCGAGGCCGCCGCCATCGGCACCGCCGGGTTCACCGCCGCCATGAGCGTCGCCGCGATCGTCGACGCCGGGATCACCCCGGCGGACGGCCCCGTCGTCGTCACCGGTGCCACCGGCGGCGTCGGGTCCACCAGCATCGACCTCCTCGCCGGCCTCGGCTACGAGGTCGTGGCGTCGTCGGGCAAGCCGGCCGCCGCGGACCACCTGCGCGAGCTCGGCGCGGCCGAGGTGATCGGACGCCTGCCGCTCGACCCGGACGCCAAGCCCCGCCCGCTCGGCAGGAGCCGTTGGGCCGCGGCCGTCGACTGCGTGGGCGGCGCCGCGCTCGCCGACGTCATCAGCACCCTCAACTACGGCGGCGTCGTCGCCGCGAGCGGCCTCACCGGCGGCGCGGGCCTGAAGACGACGGTCATGCCGTTCATCCTGCGCGGCGTCACCCTCGCCGGCATCGACTCCGTACTGATGCCGATCGGGCCCCGTCGCGCCCTGTGGGCGCGGATCGAGTCCGACCTGCGCCCGCGCCACCTCGAGCGGGTCGCCAACGACATCGGGATCGACGGTGTCGACGCCGTCGTCGGGGCCCTCCGCGCGGGCGAGTACACGGGCCGCGCCGTCGTGGACGTGCGACGGGGCTGGTGAATCAGGTCGCGAACCGGCCGCAGCGCTGGCTACGGTGACCCCATGACTGTCCGGCAGATCCAGGTCACCTTCGATTGCGCCGACCCCAAGCGCGTCGCGCTCTTCTGGTGCGAGGCGCTCGGCTACGTCGTGCCGCCGCCCCCGCCGGGCTTCGCGGACTGGGACGCCTTCGAGGCGACGTTGCCCGCCGAGGCGCACGGTTCGGCGTTCGCGTGTGTCGACCCGAACGGCGTCGGCCCACGGCTGTTCTTCCAGCGGGTGCCCGAGGGGAAGACCGTCAAGAACCGGGCGCACCTCGACGTCCGCGTGGGACTCGGACTGGTCGGCGCGGAACGCCTTGCGGCGCTGGAGGCGGAGTGCGCCCGGCTGGAGAAGCTGGGCGGCACGCGCCTGTACCTGCAGGAGGCTGACGGCGTGAACGAGTCGTGCCTCACGATGGCCGACGTCGAGGGCAACGAGTTCTGTCTGGACTGACCCCTTACCTCGCAGGTAATCGCCACCCGTAGCCCTGCCCTCCTACGGTCGAAGGACATCGGAGGAAGGGAGTCGACATGTTCGAGCAGACACGGGGCGGCCGGTGCCGGGCACTGTGGTTCGCGGTCCACGCCGACAAGGTGCTGACCAATGCCTACATCGTCTACGCGCTCACCGTCGCGCCCATCGTCCTGGTGGTCACCGACGATCCGCAGGTGCACCGCCTGATGTGGTGGTCGCTGATCCTCGGCGCCATCGCGCTCGCCGTCCTCGGCATCGTCATGGCCGTCGGGATGTCGGTGCTCGTCAGTCGCGGTGACTCGCTCGAGTTCGACTGGTTCCTCAGCCAGTTCGACCCGACGGTCCGAGTACCCGGTGGCCCCCGTCCCGATCGGTATCGCAACGGGGGATGACAGCACCGTCGACCGCGTGGACACTGGAGACAGGTGGGTACCGACGGCCCGAGGAGTCGACGATGGCAGGTAACGAGAATCCGTTCGGGTTCGGTCCAGGGGAGTTCGATGATCTCGCGCGCGAGGCGCGGGACATGCTGGGCAAGCTCGTCGGTGGCGCCGCCGGGCGCGACGCGTTCTCCCGGGTTTTCGACGATGCCGGCCGCCGCCCGAAGCGTGAGCCCGAGACCGCGGGGGAGAGCGGCGACGGGGTGTGGGCGGTCATCGCCACCACCGACGACGGCAGCGCCCACGTCGAGCAGGTCTTCGCCACGGAGATCGACGCGCTCCGGGCCAACCAGCACAACGTCGATGCCACCCGGAAGGTGCGCTTCCTCCCGTACGGCATCGCCGTGAGCGCCCTCGACGACTGACGCAGCCGCGTCCCTCAGGCGTCCCCGTGCTCGACCAACCAGTCCAGCAGCGCGGACGTCTCGCGCCAGTGCTTGCGGATCTGCGGGACGAGCTTCGGCGTGTGGATGATCTCCTCGAAGCCGTAGTCCCGCATCACCGTGAGCGACTTGTGCCGCAGCAGGTCGATGCGCGGGTGGTCGGCGTCCCACCCGCGCGGCGAGGTCTTGAGCGTCTCGCCGCCGATCTCCCAGCCCGTGCGCCGCAGTTTCGCGATCACCTGCTCCAACGCCGGCCCGTACAGGTCGTTGTCGATGGCCTTCCGGAACGCCGCGAGGCGGGTGGGGCTCGCCTCGTAGAATCCGGCGCCGACCCGGACGCCGGGTGCCCCGATCTGTAGGTAGTAGCCCGTCGCCGGGCCCACGCCCACGAACGCGCCCTGGTGCGTCTTGTACGGGGTCTTGTCCTTGGCGAAGCGCACGTCCCGGTACGGGCGGAAGATCTTCGCGGTGCCGAACTCGTCGGCCAGCTCGTCGGTGAGCGCGGCCATCGGGGCGGCGACGGCGGTCTTGTAGACCTCCTTGTGCGCCTCCCAGAAGACCTTCGAGTTGTCGGCCTCGAGGTCGTCGTAGAAGTCGAGGGCGGCCTCGGGGAATCCGGTGAAGCTCATGCCGTCAGGCTAGCCTGGAGCGTATGAAACCCGGTGACATCGCGCCCGACTTCGAACTCCCCGACCAGGACGGCGCCCCGCGGAAGCTCAGTGACCTGCTGGCGAACGGCCCCGTCGCGCTGTTCTTCTACCCGGCCGCGTTCACTCCGGGCTGCACCAAGGAGGCGTGCCACTTCCGCGACCTCGCCGCCGAGTTCGCCGAGGCGGGTGTCCAGCGCGTGGGCATCAGCCGCGACGCGGTCGCCAAGCAGCAGGACTGGACGGCCAAGCACGGCCTCGACTACCCACTACTCTCCGACGTCGACGGTGCCGTGGCCACGGCCTACGGGGTCAAGCGCGACGGACTGCTCAAGCTCGCCGGCATGCCCACCAAACGCACCACCTTCGCTATCCGCGCCGACGACACCGTCGCCGATGTGATCGCGTCCGAGGTGAACATGCAGGTCCACGCGGACCGGGCGCTCGGCGCACTGCGGCCGTGACGGCGCCGCGACTGCGGGCTTGCCGGGGCCCGGCCGAGTACGGCGACCTGGTCGCGATCTGGCGCAGCTCCATCGACGCGACGCACGACTTCCTGGCCCCCGCCGACCGCGGCGCGATCGAGAGCAGGCTCGCGAGCGACTACTTCCCGCAGGTCCGGCTCACGGTCGCGGAGTTCGACGGTGCGCCGGTCGGGTTCGCGGGGACGGCGGGGGAGGACCTCGCAATGCTGTTCGTGCACGCCGAGGCCCGCGGGCGCGGCGTCGGTCGCGCACTCCTCGACCTCGTGGTCCGCGAGCAGGGTGTGCGCACCGTCGACGTCAACGAGCAGAACGGACAGGCCGTGGGCTTCTACGCGCACAGCGGCTTCGTGGTGACGGGCCGCAGCGAGACGGACGGCGACGGACTGCCGTACCCGCTGCTGCACCTCGCGCTGCCGCAGGACTGAGCCGCGTGGCCGTCTAACCCGCGCAGCCGTCGCGCGAGGTCCGGGCGACGATCGCGACGGCGCGCCGCAGAACCGCGGCGTCGTCGGCGGAGAGCGGCTCCAGCAGTGCCGCTTCCGCGCCCGCGACCGCCTCGCGCACCTCGCGGAGCGTCCTCAGGCCCGTATCGGTGGGCACCACCCGACGGGCCCGTCGGTCCGTCGGTGACGGTTCCCGGCGCACCAGACCCGCCTCCACGAGGTCGTCGACCACGTAGGGCATGACCGACTTGTCGATGACCAGGTACTCGGCGAGGGCGAGCTGCGTCGGCAGGTCGTACGTGGCGGCCGCGTAGAGCGTCTGATAGCCGCGGATCCCGCGGGGGATCCGGTCCAGGATCGGCGACATCGCCTCCGCGTAGGCCTTGTTCAGCACCCCCACGGACCAGCCGAAATCGCAGGTCTCCTCGTGTTCTGCCATGCCCGCAGTCTAGCAGGTCTCACATATCAGTTGCCATACATATCAATTGTGATACGGTTCAGTTGTCGAGCAAATCAATTATGATCGGAGAGTCACGATGAGCACCATCCTGGTCGTCACCACCAGCGTCCCGTCCTACGAGGTCAGCGGCCGTCGCACCGGCCTGTGGTTGGGGGAGTTGACGCACTTCGTGGACGCCGTCGAGGCGGCGGGCCACACCACCGTCATCGCGAGCATCGACGGCGGCTTCGTCCCGATCGACCCCGAATCGCTCAGCCACGAGGTGCTCGCGCAGGGCGGCACCCGCGCCCGCTACGACGATCCCGCCTTCATGGATCGGCTTCGGAACACGGTGTCCCTCAACGACGTCGACGTCGCGGACTTCGACGCGATCTACCTCACGGGTGGGCACGGCGTGATGTTCGACTTCCCGACGGACGAGCGTCTGGCGGCCCTGCTGCGCGAGTTCGACGGTGCCGGCAAGGTCGTCTCCGCGGTCTGCCACGGCACCGCGGGCCTGCTCGGTGCGACCAGGACCGACGGTGCGCCGCTCATCGCCGGCCGCCGCATCGCCGGGTTCTCCTGGAACGAGGAGGTCCTCGCGGGCCTCGATGCCATCGTTCCGTTCAACCTCGAGGAGCGCATCGCCGCGCTCGGAGCGACGTACGTGCAGGCCGACGAGGCCTGGGCCCCCTTCGCCGTCACCGACGGCACCGTCGTGACCGGCCAGAATCCGGCGAGCGCGCACCCCGTCGCCGAGGCGGTGCTCGCGCTCCTCTGATCGGGAAAGGGTTGCCGGCGGTACCCCCGAACGGAAGCATCTGGGCGAAACCGGACGAATCGCGCACGATGGGGTAATCAGTCGCACCGAACGAAGGGCTTCCCATGATGTTCCGCACCGTCAGCCGCCGTCCGGCGCTCGCCGTCGTCACCGTCGCCGCCGCGATCGCGCTCGCCGGGTGCGGGTCGAGCTCGAACGGCGTCGGCCCGACCTCGTCCGGCGGGGCCTCCGTCGCCGCAGTGTCCTCCGTCTCGCCCGCCGCCGGCCGGTTCCAGATGGATCCGGTCGCCGAGGCCTTCGTCGACGCGTGGAACGACCGCGACGCCACGTCCATGGTGAACCTGTTCCCGGCCGACGGGGTCCTGGTCGATGACACCCGTACCTTCCGCGGCCACCAGGAGATCCGCTCGTTCGCCGAGCCCGAGGTCACCGGCTACACGATCAAGGTTCTCAGCGTGGAGGAGCGCCGCGCCGACGGTCAGAAGATCCTGGTCGAGGTGAATCGCAACTCGGGCGGCGGCTTCAGGGCGAGCTTCGACTTCACCATCGCCGACGGCAGGATCCCGCGCGCGAATCTGCAGTACGCCTGATCGGCTCACGCTGTCGATTCCGGCGCGCCTCGATCGTCATTACTGTGCCCCGCCCCTGGGGCAGAGTGGACACGAGGAGGAATCATGCATTACGCACTGCTGCTCAACAACGCCGAGCCCGCCGAGGGTGACGTTCCGATGGAGGCCATGCTGCAGATGCAGCGGGCGATGGCGGACTACACCGCCGCGCTGCACGCCGCGGGTGTGCTGATCGGCGCAGAGATCCTGGAACCGCAGGCGCAGACGGTCACCGTCACCCGGCGCGACGGTGACCTCCGGGTCCAGGACGGTCCCTTCGCCGACACCCGCGAGGCGCTCGCCGGCGTCTTCCTCCTGGACGTGCCGGACCGCGACGCCGCGATCGCCTGGGCGGAGAAGCATCCGGCCACCCAGTACGCCGTGATCGAGGTCCGGAGGGTCGCCGCGGCCTGCGACGAGGGCATCTGGAACACCAACGCCTGCACGGACTGATGGACGTCGACGCCGGGGTGCGGGCGGAGACCGCCGCGCGCACCTCGTACGGCAGGTTGCTGGCGCTGCTCGCCGCCCGCACGCACGACCTGGCCGCCGCCGAGGACGCGCTCGCCGACGCCTTCGAGCGGGCCCTGACCCGGTGGCCCGTCGACGGCGTCCCCGACGATCCTGATGCCTGGCTGCTCACGGTGGCGCGGAACCGTCAACGGGATCGGTGGCGCTCGGCGGCCGAGCGCACGTCCGTCCCGTTCGACGATGCCGCGCACGACCATCCGGAGCCCGGTGCCGCCGCGGACCGTCGTCTCGAGCTCCTGCTGGTGTGCGCACACCCCGACCTCGGGGCGGCCGGAGTGCCGCTCATGCTCAACACGGTCCTCGGGTTCACGGCCGCACAGATCGGCGCGGCCTTCCTCGTCCCCGCGGCCACCATGGCCGCCCGGCTCACCCGCGCGAAGAAGCGCATCGCGCACGGCGGGATCCCGTTCGCGGTCCCCGAGGGCGCCCCACTCGAGGCCCGGCTCGACCCCGTCCTCGAGGCGATCTACGCCTCGTACGCCATCGAATGGCCGACGCCGCCGCGCGAGCGGCACGCCCTGCTCCTGGGCCTCATGGGCACCGTCGTCGAGGCGGCACCGTCGGTCGCGGAGGCGCACGGACTGGCCGCCCTGATGTACCTCTCGAGTGCCCGGCTACCCGCCCGCGTCGACGAGGACGGACGGTACGTCCCGCTGGCCCAGCAGGATCCGGCCCGGTGGGACCGCGACCTCGTCGCCGCCGGACACCGCCGGCTGCGTGCCGCCCACGCGCTCGGCGCCGTCGGGAGGTTCCAACTGGAGGCGTCGATCGGGGCGGTGCACTGCGCCCGCGCTCCCGGCGATCCGCCGGACTGGCCCGTCCTGCTGCGCCTCTACGACGCCCTCGCCGTCATCGCGCCGACCCGCGGGGCAGGCGTCGCGCGCGCCGCCGTCGTCGCGGAGACCGACGGTGCGCGTGCCGGTCTCGCCGCGCTCGACGCCGTCGACGGTGCCGAGCGCCTGCAATCGGTCTGGGCGCTGCGCGCACACCTGTTGGACCAACTCGGCGACCACGCGGCGGAGTCCGCGTACGCCAAGGCGGTGTCCCTGACGACCGATCCGGCCGAACGTGAGTACCTCGCGGACCGCGCCCGCCGATTCCGCCCTCTCCGGTGATGCGGCGCGCTACGGTGAGCGGGACGAAGGAGTTCCATGTCCGATGTCTGGCAGCTGGTCCACGCGGAGCGCCGCGCCCTGATCTCCTTCCTGGAGGATATCGACGACGCGCGATGGGACACCCCGTCGCTGTGCCCGGGGTGGCGCGTGCGGGACGTCGTCGCGCATCAGATCTCCACGGCGGACACCACGCGTCTCGGCTTCGTCAAGGGAATGATCCTCGCGCGCTTCGACTTCGATCGTGACAACCAGAACGGTGTCGACCGTGAGATCGGGCCCGCGCCGCAGATGCTCGAACGCTTCCGGGCGCTCGTCGCTCGCACGTCGGGCCCGCCGGCGCCGCTGGACACGCGACTCGTCGAGGTCGTGGTGCACGGCGAGGACATCCGTCGCCCGCTCGGCGCGGTGGGGGAGTACCCCGTCGAGGCCGTCGAGCGCGCGCTGCGGCTGCAGGCGCGGACCGGAACGGGCATGGGCGGCGCCAAGGAGCATGTCGCCGGTCTGCGGCTGCGCGCCACCGACGCGGACGTCACCATCGGCGATGGTCCGGAGGTCACCGGACCGTTGCTGGCCCTGCTCCTGGCGGTGAGCGGCCGCACCGTCGCCGTGCCCGACCTGGGTGGGGCGGGTGCGGCGACCCTGATCGAGCGGCTCGGCTGAACCGTCAGCGCCGCGGGTGATCGCGACGCGTGCGTGTCACTGCGTCGAGTACGCCGACAGGATCTCCCGGACGGCGGCGTCGATCTGCGCATGGTCCACACCGAGCTCGGCGAGGATGGTCGCGCCCGGGCCGGTGCCCTCGGCGAGGACGCCGAGGAGGACGTGCTCCGTGCCGACGTAATTGTGGCCCAGTCGCAGCGCCTCGCGCAGGACCATGTCGACGGTCTTCCTGCCCGCCGTCGAGAACGGGATGAGCTCGGGCGCGTCGGTGTCGTCCGCGACGGGAATCCGCGCCCGCACCGCGGTCTCGGTCACGCCGCGCCCGACGAGCAGCCGCGCCGCGATGCCCTCGGGCTCACGGAAGAGTCCCAGCAGGATGTGGTCGGTGTCGATCACCGGGCTCCCTGCGGCGCGCGCCTCTTCCTGTGCTGCGACCACCACGCTGCGGGCTCGGGGTGTGAAGCGCGAGTACGGCGAACCCGACGCCTCGATCAGGGTGGCCGGGTCGATGCTGGGGGGAGCGGAGCGCTGCTGCGCCGCCTGCTTGGTCATCCCCATGGACTCGCCGATCGAGGTCCACGTGGCGCCGTTGCGCCGCGCCTGGTCGACGAAGTGACCGACGAGATGGTCGGCGGTCTCGCCGAGGTGCGCGGCGATGGCCACGGCGTCGCCCAGGTGCTCGAGCGCGCTGCCCTCGGGATGTAGGGCGTGCACCGTCCGGATGAGCTGGTCGAGGCTGACGGGGGAGTTCTCAAGCATGCGTCAAGCATGAGTTGACGCGACGGATTTGTCAATCACCGGTTGACGACGAGCTGGTGATCGTTCCGGCGGCGTCGAGTAGTGCGTTCGCGACCGCGCTCAGGATCGGCGTGAGCGAGCCGAGTGTCTCGGGTCCGCGGGTGGCGATGTGCTCCAGGATCAGCGAGTCCGTCGCCCCCACGGCTGCGCGGGCCACCGCGTGCGGAAGCTCGGCGGGCGCTCTCGCGGTCGCAGAGTAGATCTCGCCGAGTGCGCGCATCGAGGTCGCGCGCCATCGCTCCTGGCACGCGAGAACCTCGTCCACCGGTTGCGGGGCTGCCGCAACGAAGGCGCGGGTGTAGTCGGGCATGCCGGCGAGGGCGGCGGTCAGGCTCGCGTACAGCCGCTCGATCCGCTTCCGCTCGGTGCCCGCGGCGCGCCACGACTCCTCGTTCAGGGCGGCGGTCACGCGGTGCGCGGCGTGGTCGAACGCTGCGCGATAGCAATCCTCTTTGTTGGCGAACTGCTGGTAGAAGGTCTTGCGCGACACGCCCGCCAGACGCACGACGTCCGCCACCGTCGTTTCCGCGTAGCCTCTCGTCGCCACCGACCGCGCCATGGCGTCCAGCATCCGAGCGCGCTGCGAAGCCGCGACCTGCTCGGGGCCCAGGTGATGCGGACCACGGGGAAGGGGCGGGAATTTCTCGGCATCGGTCATCGTTGGGCCATGATATTCGAGAAACGTCAGTGTTTCTCACTTGTGGAACGGAGACCTCCGGATGTCGGATCAATGGCGGGTAGCGATCATCGGGGCAGGGGCGATCGGCAGCGTTTTCGCCCTCAAGCTCGCGGACGCCGGGCACGACGTGACGATGGTCGTGCGCAACCCGGAGCGCCGCGCAGCGATCGAGGCCGACGGGGTGCGCGGCGTCTCCGGTGGCAAGGCTCAGCGGGCGGCTGTCACCACGGCTCCCGCGCTCGAGGGCGACTTCGACCTCGTGATCGCCCCGGTCCAGCGTCAACAGTTCGACGACCTGGTGCCCACTCTCGCCGCCAACGGCTCGCGCCGGATCATGCCGATGCTCAACAACGCGACCGACGCCGACGGCTGGAACGATCAGCTCGGCGCGGACCGGGTGACCTGGGGATTCCCTGCGATCGTCGCGGAGAACAAGGATGGCGTCATCGAGTACTCCATCGTGCCGGGCTTCGTGCAGAGCACCACAGTGGGACGTCCCGACGGTTCCGTCACCGAAGACGTGCGGGGCCTCAAGGCGCTGTTCGACGATGCCGGCATCCCGACCGTGATCTCCGAGCGGATGGATTCCTGGCTCAAGACGCACGCCGCCGTCGTCGCCCCCATGGTGGCAGCGTCCTTCCTGCCCGCGCGTGAGGGCATCGGTCCCCGTCTCGGCTGGAAGTCCGCAAGCGCGCTCGGCGCCGCGGTTCAGGCCGGGCTGCGTGCAGTCAGTGGATCCGGTGCCACGATCGATCCCTCGAATCTGAAGGTCTTGCAGTATCTTCCGGCGCCCGTTCTCACCGCGCTGCTCGTTGCGGCCTTCTCGACGCCCGCGGGCAAGGGGCTGATCGGCACCCTCAACGGCACCATCGCTCAGGAGAGCGCGACGCTGCTCGGCCAGGTGGAGGCGCTCGCCGCGCGTGCCGGGGTCGACGGTGCCCCGCTCGCCGGGTTGCGCGCGCTCGTCCCCGCCGCGGACGCCGCCCGGGCCTGACCTCCACGACAACAGAATCCGCCACACGATCTCAAGGAGAGAACCACCATGCCGCAGAACGTCCTGATCACCGGCGCGTCGTCGGGCTTCGGCGAGGCGCTCGTGGGCGCCTTCGCCGACGCCGGCGCCACTGTCACCGCCACCATGCGCGATCTGGGCAAGACACCGTCGAGCTTCGCCGCGCGGGAGGGCGTACTCGTGCAGTACCTCGATGTGACCGATGAGGATTCGGTGGGTGCAGCGGTCGCCGCTGCCGAAGCGACGTTCGGCCCGATCGATGTCCTCGTCAACGCCGCTGGCTACACCCAGGTCGGATCGGCTGAGGAGCTGACCCTCGACGAGATCCGAAAGCTCTTCGACGCGAACTTCTTCGGGCTCGTGTCGACGATGAAGGCCGTCCTACCCGACATGCGGCAGCGCGGCCGTGGTCACATCATCAACTTCTCGTCGCTCGCCGGCGTGGTCGGCCTGCCCATCGTGAGCGCGTATTCGGCCACGAAGTGGGCCGTCGAGGGGTACACCGAGGCGCTGTCCCGCGACCTCGCGCATCTGGGCGTGACGTTCACCATCGTCGAGCCGGGCATGTTCGCGACCAATCTCGGGGCGTCCGCGAGTAGGCCCGAGACCCCGATCGATGCGTACTACTCCTCGGACGCGGCGATCGGTCGCCGTTGGTACGACGGAACCACGGGCGACCTCGCCGAGGCGGCGCGGGCGATCGTCTCGATCGCCGGTACCGAGAACCCGCCGCTGCGCCTCTACGTCGGCCACGCACTCGACGACGCCCGGCGGTACGCCCAGGAACGGCTCGACGAGTGGGACCGGTGGCGTCATCTCACCGATGCCACGCTGGGGTAGCCGACCGCCACGGGGGTTCCGCTCAGCGGTGGACGGGGCTACGGTCGAGACATGGGTGCGATCGTCATCGTCGGAGCAGGACTGGCGGCCGCGAAAGCGGCCGAGGCGCTACGGGATCTGGGCCACGACGGCCCGATCACGCTGATCGGCGCGGAGTCCCATCCGCCCTACGAGCGACCTCCGCTGTCCAAGGACTACCTGCAGGGAAAGGCCGATCGAGACAGCGTCTTCACCTTCGACGCCGCCTGGTACGCCGACCACGACGTCACTGTGCGGACCGGCGTTCGCGCCACTGCGCTCGACCGGGAGGCGCGCACCGTCGGCCTGGACACCGGTGAGTCCGTGCCCTACGACGAACTGCTCCTGGCCACGGGTTCCCGTGCGCGTCCGCTCCCGGGCGCCGACGGCGTGCACTACCTGCGCACGCTCGACGACAGCGACGCGCTGCGCGCCGTCTTCGACAAGGGAGGCCGGCTCGGCGTCGTCGGCGCCGGGTGGATCGGGCTCGAGGCGGCCGCCGCGGCGCGCGGGGCCGGCCTGGAGGTCACCGTCGTCGAGCCCGCAGAGCAGCCGCTGCTCGGCGCCCTCGGCGCCGAACTGGGGAAGGTCTTCGCCGACCTGCACCGCAGCCACGGCGTGGATCTGCGGACCGGCGTCGGCGTGCGGGCCGTCGAGCCCGGCGGTCGAGGACTGATCCTCGACGACGGCACGACCGTCGAGACCGACGCGGTCCTCGTGGGAATCGGCGCGATGCCGAACATCGAGCTCGCCGAGGCGGCGGGCCTGGCGATGGCGGAGGGCGGCGTGGCCGTCGATGCGGGCCTGCGCACCTCCGACCCGCACGTCTACGCCGTGGGTGACATCGCCGCCGCCGAGAACCCGACGGTGGGCCGTCGCGTGCGGGTGGAACACTGGGCCAACGCGCTCAACCAGCCGCGCGTCGCCGCCGCGAACATGCTCGGCGGATCCGAGGTCTACGACCGGCTTCCGTACTTCTTCACCGACCAGTACCAGCTCGGCATGGAGTATCTGGGCCTCTCCACCGGGTACGACGACGTGGTGATCCGCGGCGACCTGGAGGGGCTGGAGTTCGTGGCCTTCTGGCTCGCGGACGGGCGTGTCCTCGCGGGGATGAACGTGAACGTGTGGGACGTGGGCGATGATGTGCGTGCGCTGATCACGTCCCGCCGGGTGGTCGACGCGGCTCGGCTCGCAGATCCCGGCGTACCGCTCGCGGAGGTCTAGTACGCATGATGTCCCGGTGGTCGGCGCGGGTCGCCGGCACGATCACCGCTGCGGCGATAGCGGTCTCGTTCGTGTCCGTTCCGTCGGGTGCGGCACCGTCGGCCTACTGCGGCACCACGTTGACGCCCGCGGAGAACAAGCGCATCG
Organism: Tsukamurella sp. NPDC003166; assembly: GCF_040611135.1. Lineage (NCBI taxonomy): Bacteria > Bacillati > Actinomycetota > Actinomycetes > Mycobacteriales > Tsukamurellaceae > Tsukamurella > Tsukamurella sp. NPDC003166. The sequence goes on along the minus strand of NZ_JBEXNL010000022.1, from coordinate 58,500 downwards.
TCGAACTGTCCGACCCGGCGGCCCTGCCGACGGCGCCGACCTTTGCGAGCCTCGACGATCTCACCGTCCGGCAGCGGGGCATCGCCGACATCCTCGCGGCGCATCGGGACCGGCGCGGGCTGTTCGGCGTGGGGATGGACGGCGTGATCCGCGACGCCGTGACCCCGACGCAGCGCAACGAGTCCGGGCTCGACGATCCGCGGTACGCGAAGTCGCTGTCCATCGGCCTGATCGGTCGGTACTTGCGCGCGATGCACGCGCAGTGGACCGGCGGATCCGTACCGCAGTGGTGGAGCAACTACTTCCGGCTGGCCTCGCGCTGCGAGCTACCGCCGGGCCGCGTCGCGATGGCCGGCTACAACGCGCACATCACCGTCGACCTGGCCTACACCGTCGAGCAGGCGCACAGCACGCCGGCGAATGCGCTGGACTTCTACCGCATCGTGGACTCGATCGCGAAGAACGGCAACGTGATCCCCGAGCGCAGTAAGCGGATCTTCGGCGCCGACCTGTGGGGCCTGTGGACCTTCTACTTCTTCGGGCAGGGGCTCGACCGGATCGTCGGTGCGGGCGTCGCGTCCAACCTGATGCTGCGCGCCGCGGACGACGGCTACAACACCCTCACCTTCGCCAACGGTCTCGCCCTGCAGAACCCGGGCATCCGACCCGCTACCGAGGGCGCCATCCTTGCGCTGTGGCAGACCGGCGAGGTCGCCTTCGACGTGTTGTCCGGACTGGGTGGCCTCGGTACTCCTGTCTCCCCGGCTCCGGCGCCGAAACCGACTCCGGTGCCCACCCCACGGCCGACGCCCGCCCCGGTCCTCGCCGCCGCCGGTCGCTGATCCGGCGGGTGCGATAGTGCAGGGGTGAGCTTCCAGGATCTCGTCGACTACAACGCCTCGCTGCCCTTCAACCGGTGGGCGGGGATCGAGGTGCTCAGTGCGGACCGCGAGGAGGTCGTGCTCCGCCTCGAACGCCGTGACGACCTCTGCCAGAACGTCGGCGGCCTGCACGCCGCGCTCATCGCCGGCGTCCTGGAGAACGCGTGCGGTTACGCGCTCGCGATGCACCCCGGCGCGGGCGGCCTGGTCACCCAGATGGACACGCAGTTCCTGCGGCCCGCTCAGGGCGATGCCTTCCTGGCCGTCGGTCGGGTGATCAAGCCCGGCAGCAAGCAGAGCTTTTCCGAGGCCGACTTCTTCGTGGAGGTCGACGGTGCGCGAGGGCCGCGGTTCGCCACGGCCCGCGCGCTCATCGTCCCGACCTAGCCGCCGCACCTCGACTATCGGCAGCGCGCTGCCGGAACTCGTGAACGCTGCCACCTATTGGCAGCGTTCACAGGAACGTGCAGCGCGCTGCCGAAACCTTCGGCCGAGCCGCTCTGTCGCTGTGCCTACCGACGGTTTCACTCCTTGTCGGCCCGCGCCGGTCAGGCCGTCAGGTGGATGCCCGCACCGTCGACGGTGACCGTCACCCCCGTCAGGTCGTCGACCTGCACGTCGGGGGAGAACCGGCCCGCGCCCCGCCCGATGCCGACGACGCGCATCCCCGCGGCCCGCGCCGCAGCGATCCCCGCCTCGGAGTCCTCGAAGACGATGCAGTCGGCGGGGTCGACGCCGAGCAGTTCCGCGCCGCGCAGGAACCCCTCGGGGTCGGGCTTGCTGGCGCGCACGTCCTCCGCGGTCACCCGCACCGCGGGCAGCGGCAGTCCGGCCGCACCCATGCGCGCCGTCGACAGCGCCACGTCGGCGGAGGTGACCAGGGCGTGCGGGGCACCGTCGAGCGCGGTGAGGAAGGCGAGCGCACCGGCGATGGGGACGATGCCATCCGTGTCCGCGGTCTCCTGCGCGAGCAGGAGCCGATTCTCGGCGAGGTTGACCTCCATCGGCCGGTCGGGCAGGAGGGCGGCCATCGTCGCGTGGCCCTGCCGGCCGTGCGCCACTGCCAGCACCTCCGCCGGGTCGAGGCCCTTCTCCTGCGCCCACCTCGACCAGCACCGTTCGACCACTGCGCGCGAGTCGACGAGCGTGCCGTCCATGTCCAGCAGCAGTGCACGACCGGTGAGCATGTGGTCCTCCTGGGACTCGTGGGGTGGGCTACGCACTCACCCTACGGTTCGGCGGGTTCCGACACGCCGCGCCCGGCGCCGGCGGTCACTGTTCGACGATCAGGTCGCGGGTCAGCTCCGACAACCTGGTCCGGGTGACGAGCCCGGTGAAGTCCGTCGTGGTCAGCGGCAACCGGAACTCGGTGATCTGCGACTGGAGCTTCGCGAAGACCTCGGACACCGGGCTCGGCAACACCGTGAAGTGCTGACGGGACAGAAACACTCGAGCCGGTTCCAGGGCGACCTCCGCGCCGGCTGACTATGCTGGTCGGTATGACGAGGTTCAGCCCCCTCGAATGGCCCGTGGTCCGGCAGCTCCGCTCCGGGGACGTGTTCGGCCGCGGCCCGGCCGTCGAGTCCCCGCGCACTCGGGCGCTCGAGCCGCGCACGAAGACGGCCGATCGGGTGGTGCAGAGCGTGTGCCCGTTCTGCGCCGTCGGCTGCGGCCAGAAGGTCTACGTCAAGGACGAGAAGGTCATCCAGATCGAAGGGGATCCGGATTCGCCCATCTCGCGCGGCCGCCTGTGCCCCAAGGGTTCCTCGAGTGAGCAGCTGGTCAACAATCCGCTGCGGCAGACGAAGATCCGTTACCGGGCACCGTTCGCGACGGAGTGGCAGGACCTCGACCGGGACACCGCGATCGACATGATCGCCGATCGGTTCGTGCAGGCGCGGCGGCACGGCTGGCAGGACTTCGACGAGCACGGTCGCCCGCTGCGCCGCACCATGGCTATCGCCTCGCTCGGCGGCGCGACGCTCGACAATGAGGAGAACTACCTCATCAAGAAGTTGTTCACCGCCGCGGGCGCCATCCAGATCGAGAACCAGGCCCGCATATGACACTCCGCCACGGTTCCCGGTCTGGGAGCCTCGTTCGGGCGCGGCGGCGCCACCCAGTCCCTGCAGGACATGGCCAACGCGGATTGCATCGTGCTCATGGGCGGCAACATGGCCGAGGCGCACCCCGTCGGATTCCAGTGGGTCGCTGAGGCGAAGGCGCGCGGCGCGCGGGTGATCCACGTCGATCCCCGTTTCACCAGGACCTCCGCGGTCGCGGACCGGCACGTGCCGATCCGCGCGGGTTCCGACATCGTGCTGCTCGGTGGGCTCATCAACCATGTGCTGAGCACCGAGAAGTACTTCCACGACTACGTGGTCGCGTACACCAACGCGTCCGAGATGGTCGGCGAGGACTTCCGCGACACGGAGGATCTCCACGGCCTGTTCTCCGGGTTCGACCCGGAGACGGGCACCTACGACCCGTCCACGTGGCAGTTCGTGCCGGGGCGCGATGAGACGCTGCAGGATCCGCGCACCGTCTTCCAGGTGCTGCGCCGGCACTACTCCCGGTACACCCCGGAGGTGGTGGCCGACATGTGCGGCGTCTCGGAGGCGGAGTTCCGCTACCTGGCGGATTCGATCACGAGCAACTCGGGCCGTGAGCGCACCACGTGCTTCGGGTACGCCACGGGCTGGACGCAGCACACGATGGGCGCGCAGTTCATCCGCACCGCGGCCATCCTGCAGCTGCTCCTGGGTAACGTCGGGCGGCCGGGCAGCGGCATCATGGCGCTGCGCGGGCACGCCAGCATTCAGGGCTCCACCGACATCCCGACGCTGTTCAACCTGCTGCCGGGCTACCTGCCGATGCCCTCGGTGGGCAAGCACGACACGCTGGCCGACTACATCGCATCGGTCCGGCCGGAGACGGGCAAGGGGTACTGGCAGTACGCCGACACGTACATGATCAGCCTGCTCAAGGCCTGGTGGGGCGATGCCGCCACCGCGGAGAACGACTACGCCTACGACTACCTGCCGATGCTGAACGGCCCCGCCGGCACGTACCAGACCGCCGTCGACATGCTCGACGGGAAGGTCGACGGGTACTTCGTGCTCGGTCAGAACCCTGCGGTCGGTTCGGCGAACGGGCGGCAGCAGCGCATGGGCATGGCGAAGCTCAAGTGGATGGTGGTCCGCGATCTGAACATGATCGAGACCGCGACGTGGTGGAAGGACGGCCCGGAGATCGAGTCCGGTGAGCTCCGCACCGAGGACATCGGCACCGAGGTCTTCTTCATGCCGGCGGCCACGCACGTCGAGAAGGCGGGCTCGTTCACGCAGACCCAGCGGATGCTGCAGTGGCGGCACCAGGCCGTGCAGCCGCCCGGGCAGGCGCAGAGCGAGCTCGACTTCTTCTACGAGCTCGGCGTCCGGATCCGCGAACGGCTCGCCGGCTCGACCGACGATCGTGATCGCCCGTTGCTGGACCTCACCTGGGACTACCCGATGGACGAGCACGGCAACCCGGATCCCGAGGCGGTGCTCTCGGAGATCAACGGTCGCTTCGTCTCCGGGCCCGACGCAGGGAAGAACCTCACGTCGTACTCGCAGCTGAAGGCCGACGGTTCGACGATCGCGGGCTGTTGGATCTACACGGGCGTCTACGCCGAGGGCAGCAACCACGCCGCCCGGCGCGTGCCCCAGGGCGGCGGCGGGATCGCGCAGTCCGAGTGGGGCTGGGTGTGGCCCGCGGACCGTCGGATGCTCTACAACCGCGCCTCGGCCGACCCGCAGGGGCGGCCCTGGAGCGAGCGCAAGAGGTACATGTGGTGGGACGAGGCGGCGGGCCGCTGGACCGGGCCCGACGTGCCCGACTTTCCGGCCACCCTCGCGCCCGGCACGGTGCCCGAGCCCGGGGCCACGGGGGCCGACGCCCTCGCGGGCGATGACCCGTTCATCATGCAGGCGGACGGCAAGGGCTGGTTGTTCGCGCCGACGGGGCTGGTCGACGGTCCGCTGCCGACGCACTACGAGGCGCAGGAATCGCCGGTGCGCAACGCGATCCACCCGCAGCAGCAGGCGCCCGCGCGAGTGATGTTCCCGCGCGAGGACAACCTCGACGCGCCGAGCGCCGGCGACCCGGGCGCGGACGTGTACCCGTACGTGTTCACCACCTACCGGCTCACCGAGCACCACACCGCGGGCGGGATGAGCCGGTGGTCGCCGTATCTGGCGGAGCTGCAGCCGGAGATGTTCTGCGAGGTCTCCCCGGGGCTGGCCGCGGAGTGCGGGCTGGAGAACGAGGGCTGGGCCACGATCATCTCGCCGCGCGCCGCGATCGAGTGCCGCGTGCTGGTCACCGAGCGGATGCGACCGCTCACGGTGGGCGGCCGGACGGTGCACCAGGTGGGATTGCCGTACCACTGGGGCGTGGGCTCCGATGCTGTGGTGACCGGTGACGCCGCGAACGACCTGATCGGCGTCACGCTGGACCCGAACACGCAGATCCAGGAGTCGAAGGTGGGGTCCTGCACCGTGATCGCGGGCCGCCGGCCGCGCGGCGCGGCGCTCGAGGAGCTGGTCCAGAGCTACCGGGACCGGGCGGGGGTCACCGTCGAGACCGACAACGTGCGCCTGACCGACCCACGGCCCGAGGACATCTTCCCCGACCCGGAGCGAGACGATCCCGAGCAGGAGGGGTTCACTCGATGGTGACCAGCACACGACGAGGAGGAGGTGTCAGGCGATGGGACAGCTGACCGGCCCCACCGACCCGAGTGTCGACGCGCACTGGCACGTGCACGAGGCGCGGCGTGGCTTCTTCACCGACACGTCGATCTGCATCGGCTGCAAGGCCTGCGAGGTCGCGTGCAAGGAGTGGAACCGCAATCCGCGCGACGGTGACCTCGAGCTCACGGGCATGTCGTACGACAACACCGTGGCGCTCGGCGCCAGCACCTGGCGACACGTGGCCTTCATCGAACAGGACCGCGAGAGCATCGAGCGCGCCCGCGAATCCGGCCGTGCGCTGGTCGGCCTGGGCATGCCCGCGATCCGCGGTACTGCCCCGACGAGTGCGGGGGCTGCGGCGACCGAGGAGATGCCGGCCAGGGGTGACGCGGACGTCACGCCGCCCGACACCCCCGAGTTCCGCTGGCTGATGTCTTCGGACGTCTGCAAGCACTGCACCCATGCGGGCTGCCTCGACGTGTGCCCCACGGGCGCGATGATGCGCACCGAGTTCGGCACCGTCGTTGTGCAGAACGACATCTGCAACGGCTGCGGCACCTGCGTCGCGGGCTGCCCGTTCGGCGTGGTCGAGCGGCGTAGCGACGGCACCGTCGCCCCGACCACACGGGAGGGCTATCGCAAGGGCGAGCAGCCGCCCGTCGACAACCGTGGGATCGCGCAGAAGTGCACGCTCTGCTACGACCGGCTCCGCGACGACGAGACGCCCGCGTGCGCCAAGACCTGCCCCACCACGTCGATCAAGTTCGGTGAGCGCGACGAGATGGTGGCGACGGCCCGCGAACGCGTCGCGCAGCTGCATGCGCAGGGCATGACCGAGGCCCGCCTGTACGGCGCCAACGAGAACGACGGTGTGGGTGGCACCGGCTCGGTGTTCCTCCTGCTCGACGAGCCGGAGGTCTACGGTCTCCCGCCCGACCCGCGGGTCTGCACGGCCGACCTGATGACGATGTACAAGCGCGCCGGCGCCGCCGCCGCGGGGATGATCGCGGCCGCCGCCGTGTCCTTCCTATCGGCCCGGAAGCGGGGCCGATAGATGACGAGCTCGGAGTTCGACCAGTTCCGCCCGCCCCTGCCCGAGCGGCGCGGCAAGCGCGGCGACGGTTCGGGCAGGTCCGGGAAGTCCAGGCGGCCTGACGATCTCATGGTGCCCGAGGCGGTGATCGAGCACGTCGACGGCTACTACGGCCACCCGATCGTGAAGCCGCCGCCGTGGGAGGCGCCCGTGGGCGCGTACCTCGTTCTCGGTGGCATCGCGGGCGGCTCGGGCCTGCTCGCCGCGGGCGCGCAGCTCTCGGGGTACCCGGTGCTGCGCCGCAACGCCCGCCTCGCCGGCCTCGGTGCCGCGGGCGTGGGCGCGCTCGCGCTGGTCGTGGATCTCGGTCGGCCGGAACGCTTCCTGCACATGATGCGCACCTTCAAGGTCACCTCGCCGATGAGCGTCGGCTCGTGGATCCTCTCCGGGTACAGCGGCATGATCGGCGTGGCCGCCGCGGCGGAGGTCGACCGGCTCCTCGGCGAGCGGCTTCCGCTCGGCCCGCTGCGGAAGGTGCTGCGGAGCGCGGAGGCGCCCGCGGGCCTGGGCGCCGCGGTGTTCGCGACGCCGCTCGCGGCGTACACGGCGGTGCTCCTCGCGGACACGGCGATGCCCACCTGGAACGCCGCCTACCGGGATCTGCCCTTCGTCTTCGTCAGTTCGGCGAGTCTCGCCGCCGGCGGGTTGGCACTCGTCACCACCCCGGCCGCGGAGGCGGCGCCGGCCCGGAACCTCGCGGTGCTCGGTGTGATCGGTGATGTGGCCGCGACGCGGATCATGGAGTCCCGCATGGATCCCGTGGCCGCGGAGCCGTTGCATCACGGCACGCCCGGCACGCTCATGCGCTGGGCGGAGCGGCTCGCGATCGCCGGGGGCGTGGGTGCGCTGCTCACGGGCGGTCGCCGGGGCCGGGTCCGACGGTGCCTCGCCGCCCTGTCCGGCGGCGCGCTCGTCGCAGCGTCGGCGTGCACCCGGTTCGGTGTCTTCGAGGCCGGCCTGGAATCGGCGAAGGACCCGCGCTACACGATCGAGCCGCAGAAGCGGCGCCTGGCAGCCCGCCGCGCTGCGGGGAACACGGGCGACTCGATCACCGGATGACGATGCGCCCGGCCGGCCCGGTGACGGTGCGGCCGATCACCGGGTAGCCCGGTACCTCGCCCACCACGAGCAGGCCGCCCGAGGTCTGCGCGTCGGCGAGGAACAGCAGATCGTTGTCGCTCGCCCCGTCGACCTCGAGGTGTGGCGCCACCCAGTCCAGGTTGCGGCGGGTGCCGCCCGAGACGAATCCGTCCCGCAGGGCCTCGCGCGCACCGTCGACCAGCGGGACGGCGGCGGCGTCGATCTCCGCCGCGACACCCGAGGCCCGGCACATCTTGAACAGGTGCCCGAGCAGGCCGAACCCGGTGACGTCGGTGGCGGCCCGCGCCCCCGCCGAGAGCGCGGCGGCGGCCGCATCCCGGTTGAGCGTCGTCATCGTCGCGATCGCTGCCTCGAAGACCTCGCCCGTGCGCTTGTGCCGGTTGTTGAGCAGCCCCACGCCGATCGGCTTGGTCAGCGTGAGCGGCAGCCCCGCGACGGCGGAGTCGTTGCGCAGCAGCCGGTCCGGATGCGCGACGCCGGTCACGGCCATGCCGTACTTGGGCTCCGGGTCGTCGATGCTGTGGCCGCCGATCACCGGACACGCGGCCTTCTGCGCCACGGCCAGGCCCCCGCGCAGCACTTCGGTCATCAGCTCCATCGGCAGCTGCTCGCGGGGCCAGCCCACGAGGTTGATGGCCATCACCGGCCGGCCGCCCATCGCGTAGACGTCCGAGAGGGCGTTGGCGGCGGCGATCCGGCCCCAGTCGAAGGCGTCGTCCACCACGGGGGTGAAGAAGTCCGCGGTGGAGAGCACGGCCAGATCGTCGGACAGCCGGACCGCCGCGGCGTCGTCACCGTCGTCCAGCCCCACCAGGACGTCCGGGGCGACTTGACCCTGCAGGCCCCGCACCGCGTCCTCGAGTTCACCGGGAGGGATCTTGCAGGCGCAACCGCCGCCGTGCGCGAAGGAGGTGAGCCGGGCCGGGTCTGCGGTCATGGCACCACGCTAGCGCGCCGACCGAACCCCGGAGGCGGGCGTCGGGGTCTATGTTGGTCGGCGGAGGTGTCCGGGTTCCTGGTGGGCCCCCCGGTCTTCAAAACCGGTGAGGTCGAGTATCTCGGCCTGGCGGGTTCGATTCCCGTCCACCTCCGCCACCTTCCGGCGGACGGACGAGCAGAGGAGGCCGCGTGACGGATCCCCGCAGGCGGATTCCCCGCACCGATCGGCTGCTCGCCGAGCCGGCGCTCGTCGCGGCGGCGGCGCGGCTGGGCGAGCGGCGGGTCCGCGCCGCGATCGCGCGGGCCCAGGACGCGGCTCGCCGGGGCGAGTTGGCGCCCGAGGCCGTCTCGGGCGCGATCGAGCGCGACCTCGCCGCGACGGCCCCGTCGTCCCTGCACCCCGTGCTCAACGCGACCGGCGTCGTGGTGCACACCAACCTCGGCCGGGCGCCGCTGTCGCCGGCTGCTGTTGCGGCGCTGGTCGACGCCGCCGGCTATGTCGACGTGGAGCTCGATCTGGTGACCGGCATGCGGAGCAAGCGCGGCGTGGCGGCCCGAGCGGCACTGCTCGCGGCGTGCCCGGTCGCGGAGGACGCCCTCGTGGTCAACAACGGGGCGGCGGCACTCGTGCTCGCGACCACCGCGCTCGCCGCCGGCAGCGAGGTGGTGATCAGCCGCGGCGAGCTGATCGAGATCGGCGCGGGCTTCCGCCTGCCCGATCTCATCGCCTCCACCGGCGCCCGGCTACGGGAGATCGGCACCACGAACCGCACCCACGCCCGCGACTACGCCGAGGCGATCGGCCCCGACACCGGATGCGTCCTCAAGGTGCACCCCAGCAACTTCCGCGTCGAGGGCTTCACCGCCGAGGTCGGGCTCCCCGAACTCCGCGAGGTGTGCGGCGACGTCCCGCTGGTCATGGACCTGGGCAGCGGCCTGCTCGCCGCGGATCCAGCGTTGCCGGGGGAGCCCGACGCCGCGTCCGCGCTCGCCGCGGGCGCCGACCTGGTGACCGCGAGCGGCGACAAGCTCCTCGGCGGCCCGCAGGCCGGAATCGTCCTCGGCCGTGCGGATCTCGTGCAGCGTCTCGCACAGCACCCGCTCGCCCGCGCGGTGCGCGCCGACAAGCTGGTGCTCGCGGCGCTGGAGGCCACCGTCGGCGGGCCGCAGGCGCCGGCGATCGCGTACCTGCACGCCGAACCTGACGGGCTGCGCCGCCGCGCGGAGCGACTCGCCGAGCGCGTCGGCGGCACCGTCGTCCCGCACGACGGCAGGGTCGGTGGTGGAGGTGCACCGGGAGTCCCGTTGCCGGGCTGGGCGGTCCGGCTGCCGGAGGGGCTCGCGGCGCCGCTCCGCGCGGGCGATCCCGCCGTGCTGCCGCGCGTCTCCGACGGGGCCTGCCTGATCGATCTGCGATGCGTACCGGAGGACTCCGATGCGGCCGTGGCCGCTGCCGTCGAGCGGGCGTCGGCGTGGACGTCGTAGCCACCGCGGGTCACGTCGATCACGGCAAGTCCACGCTCGTGCGTGCGCTCACGGGGATCGAACCCGACCGCTGGGCGGAGGAGCAGCGGCGCGGACTGACGATCGACCTCGGATTCGCGTGGACCGCGCTGCCGTCCGGCCGGGAGACTGCCTTCGTCGACGTGCCCGGGCACGAGCGCTTCCTCGGCAACATGCTCGCCGGACTCGGGCCCGTGCCGGTCGTCTGCTTCGTGGTCGCCGCCGACGAGGGGTGGAGCGCGCAGTCCGACGACCACCGCGACGCCGTGGCCGCCCTGGGCATCCGGCACGGACTGGTCGTGATCACCAAGACCGATCGAGCCCCCGCCCGCGTGGCCGCGGTGCGTGAGCAGGCGCGGGCGCGGCTCGCCGGTACCGGGCTCGCGGACGCGCCGACCGTCGCGGTCTCGGCGACGACGGGGGAGGGCCTCGATGCGCTGCGGTCGGCGCTCGACGGTGTCCTTGCGGGCGTTCCCGCGCCCGACCCCGCTGCCCGCGTACGGATCTGGATCGACCGGGCGTTCAGTGTCGTGGGTGCGGGCACCGTCGTCACCGGTACGCTCGCCGCGGGTACGGTGCGCGTGGGAGACGAGCTCGAGCTCGTCGGCGCTGCCGGGACACGGAGGGTCGTGGTGCGCGGTCTGCAGCGGCACGGCGCGGCCCGGGACGAGGTCGGCCCGGTCTCGCGCATCGCGGTCAACCTCCGCGGCGTCGCGGTCGAGGACATCCGCCGGGGTGATGGGCTGCTCGCGCCCGGCCTCTGGCCGGTGACGGACGTCGTGGACGCTCGGCTCGCGCTCACGGACGCCGAGACGCGCGTCCCGGAATGGCTCACCGTCCACGCCGGCACCGCCGCCGTCCCCGCCCGGGTACGGCCCTTCGGCGGCGAGCACGCGCGCCTGACTCTTGCCCGCCCCCTGCCGCTGGTGCTCGGTGACACGGTGGTGCTGCGCGATCCGGGCGCGAAGCGCATCGTCGGCGGAGCGACGGTGCTCGACGCGGATCCGCCGGCGCTGCTCCGGCGGGGTGACGGTGCGCGCCGCGCGGGTGCCCTCGCCGACCGGGGCGCTGATGGGGACTTGCTCGCGGAAGTCGCCCGCCGCGGCGCGGTCCGGCGCGACCGCCTCGTCGACCTGGGCTACGGCACAGAGGTCCCGGACGGCGTGCGGGTGGCCGGGGACTGGTGGATCCACGAGAAGACCCTCGACGCCTGGCAGGCGCGGCTGCGTGGTGCGGTCGCGGACCTGCACGAGCGGGATCCGCTCGCGGCGGGCCTGTCGCTCGGTGCGGCGAGCGAGACGCTCTCGTTGCCGGACCCGTCCCTGCTGCCGGCCGTGCTCGACGGTGCGGGACTCGACAGCGAGGGCGGACGGCTCGCCCTGCCCGGTCACCGTACCGATCTGGGGCCCGCGGAGACCGCGGTGGCGGAGATCGAGCGCCGGTTGGCCGCAGCGCCCTTCGCGGCGCCCGACGCGGACGACCTGGCGGCGCTCCGGCTCGGCGGCCGCGAGCTCGCCGCGGCGGAGCGCGCGGGGCGTCTGCTCCGGATCGCCGACGGGGTGGTGCTCTCGCCGCGCGCGCTCGCTCTCGCGATGCGGGAGCTGGCGGGGTTACCACAGCCCTTCACGACCTCGGAGGCGCGGCAGGTGCTGGGCACGAGTCGGCGGGTGGCGGTTCCGCTGTTGGAGCACCTCGACGGGAAGGGGTGGACCCGCCGGATCGACGCGGGACACCGTGAAGTGGTCCGCTGATTCCGTGACCTGTGGCCTCGTGCCGAGGTTCGTGTCGAGCGCCCGCGCGGAATGTGTTACGGCACACAGTGTCCGCGATCACATTTTAGCTCATTGCTTAAAGATTGGCGTCAGTCCCACGCGTCGCGGAGAGTATTGGGCATGACCAACTACCGTGACTTCAAGAGCCTCACCGCAGATCCCACCGCCGGCACCGTTTACGCCCGTCTCGCCGACGTTCAGGAGGACGCCGCGCTCCCCACCGCCGCGCCCCGCTCCGGATTCGCCGCCTCCGGCATCCGCGCCGCCCTGCAGCGCTTCGTATCGGCCAACCCCGAGTACACCGGACCCGCCGCACTCCGGTTCTGATCGATCACGGGCGGTGGCCGCGCGCCAACCGCTCACCGTCGGGTGTCCTGCGATAGAGCACCTCGCGCCCGCTCCGAGCCCGGTCGATGAGGCCGTTCTCGTAGAGCACGCGTAGGCTCTGGGAGACCGCCGACGGCGAGACCTCCAGACGCCGCGCCAGTTCGCCGACCGCCACGGGCTCGACGAGCGCATGCAGCACATCGGCTTTCGCCCCGCCGATCAGGCGGCGCAGCGCCCCGGGCGGTACTACCCGCGTCGACTCTGCGAGCGTCGCGCTGCCGCGCGCCGGGTAACCGACGTGCGGCGCCGCCGTCTCGGGGGAGTAGGCGCTCACCAAGCGGGTGACGAAGACGCTGGGCATCAGCGTCAGTCCCCTTCCCGCCGCTGCGAACTCGCCCTCCTCGCCGGCGTACGCAGTGTCGAGTCGCAGTCGGCCGTCGCGGTCCCACGCGAGTTGCGGTGCGAGTGAGTCGAACAACTGGGTCGGCCCGCCCATCGCGAGTTCCCGTCCGCGGAAAGTGATGTCCGCCTCGAGGATCCGGTTCACCGCTGCCCACACCGGAGCGATCGCCACGCGGTGGTAGCGCTCGAGCGCACCCGCGATCCGTGGCCCTGCGCGCTCGCCGTCGTCCAGCAGCCGCTGGAGCGGCGGCGACGGCTCGCCGCCCTCTCGAAGCTGCTGCAGCTGAGTGTGAATGAGCTCGGGATCGGTCGTCGCGATCGCTGTGAGGCCCTCGTCGAGCGAGGGTCGCGTGACGCCCGGCCTGGGGAGCGGGGTCAGGAAGTCCGGGATCGCCGGGCCGGGCGCGATCAGCGCGCTGATCAGCCTGTGGTCATAGCGATCGCGTTGCGCCTGCGCGTTGTCCTGCCACCGCTGCAGGTGCGCGGGCGTGCTGATCGTCCCGTTCAGATGGAACAGGCTCAGCGCCGTCTCGCTCATCGGAGCGAGCACGAAGCGCACGTCCGACAGATCGCGGACGTCGAGCACGTAGGTCAACATGAGACCGCCAGTGTATGTCCCGCAGGTCCCGCCCGATCGTGACTTAACAGCGTTAGCCCGGACGGCGTCCTGGGATTTCGTCTGCGACGAGTGCTTGCTACCCGCCGGTAACCGGGTTCACCGGGTGCGGTTCATCACGCGGAGCAGCGCGGGTCCGAGGATCGGCGCCGCGAGCGCCCGAATCATCAGGTCCTGCATCCGCTGATGCGCGCGGGTGGGCGGCGCGAACCGTGCCATCCCGATGCGGGCCTCTCGTTGTCGCGTCCGCACGTCGGACCGCAGCCCGGATTCCCATGTTCGCAACGCTGTTCCGAGGTCGCCGGGGTGGTCGGCGAGCGCCCTTGCGAGCCGGTCGGCGCCGGCCAGCGCGAGCCCCGCGCCGTGACCGGCGAACAGGGAGACGCACCACGCCGCGTCGCCGAGCAGCACGACCCCTCCGCGCGACCACGTGTCCATGACCACCTGGCTCACGGAGTCGACGTACGCGTCGTCGGTGTCGGCGCTCCGGCGCGCGGCCTCGTGCACGGGGCCCGAAAGATCGCCGAAGTGCGCGTTCAGGGCTTCGACGGGGTCGCGCGGCGCCTCGCTCGTCCGGTACGTGAAGAAGGCCGACGGTGCGCCGTCGCGGGGGCGGAACACCGCCGCGGTCCGGCCGACGTCGATGAACGTGCTCGCCGTCTGCTCGGGGAGCCCGTCCGGTGCGCCGTCCATCGGGAACGCGATCACCGCGTGGCCGAGGGAGCGGAGGCAGTCGTCCGCGGGGCCGAAGGCCAGCTCGCGGACACCGGAGTGCAGCCCGTCGGCGCCGATCAGCAGGTCCGCGTCGTGCTCGGTGCCGTCGCTGAGGGCGATGTGCAGCGGACCGGCGCCCGCGGCACCGTCGGACACGGCGGTGATAGTCGTGCCGAACCGGGGCTCGGCAGTATCGCCGAGTGCCTCGAACAGGACCGCCTCGAGGTCCCCACGGAACACCGTCAGGGCATGTGAACCTATTGATTCCTGCGCGAGAGCGGCGGGCATCGTCAGTTTGGTCGAGCCGTCGGCGCGGACGAGTCGCGAGGTGAAGATCCCCTGGTCCCGTTCGCGCAGGGCGGGGGCGAGGCCGAGCGCGTCCGCTGCGTCGAAGCCCGGTCCGAGGAGGTTCACCAGGTAGCCGCCGGTGCGGCGTTCGGCGGCGCGCTCCACGACGAGCACCCGGTGCCCGTCGCGCTGCAGTCGCAGTGCCGCTGCGAGTCCGGCGATCCCGGCCCCCGCGATGACGATGCGCAGTCCGTGGTCGGCCATGCATCCTCCTTGTTTGAACGAGTGTTCAAACAAGTATGAACGCTTGCTCATCAAGGCCGCAAGGTGGGCTAGGATCGGTGCCGTGCCCAGGGGAGTCGCGATCGACGGTGCCCGGCAGCGTCTGTTCGAGGCTGCCGAGGCGGTGATCCTGCGTGCCGGCGTGGACGGGCTCACGGGTCGCGCGGTGACGGCGCAGGCCGGCGTCGCGACCGGACTCCTGCACGCCCACTTCGGCGACTTCGAGGGCTTCCTCGCCGCCTACGTCGTGGACCGCAGCTTCTTGCTCACGACGGAGTCGGGGAACGCCGCCGGTCGCAAGGGGGATGTCGCGGAGGAAGTGTGTTCGGTGTTGGCAGGGCTGTCGCAGCCCGCGTCGACGGCGCTGGCGCGACTGCTCGCCGCGCGCCCGGGGCTGCGCGGCGCGGCGGCCGAGGTCCTCGGCGACGGTGCCGCCGGGTTCGAGGGGGTCATCGCGGTGGTGGCGGACCGTCTGGCCTCGGGTGCGATCCGCCCCGGCGTCGACGCGGGGGCCATGGCCTACGGCATCGTCGGCGCGGCGCTGTGGGCGTGGTGCGCAGGTGATTCCGAGACTCGATGGCGGTCCGCGGTCGCCGCGTTGCTCGCCCCGGCGCTTCCGCGCTGAACCGGCGCGGCGGCGACCCGGATCCGGATCGCCGCCGCAGGGATGTTCGTCAGGACTCGCGGAACTCCGCGGAGGTCAAGCCCTGCTCCTCGGCCTTGCGCAACTCGACCCGGCGGATCTTGCCGCTGATCGTCTTCGGGAGGTCGGCGAAGGCGATGCGGCGTACGCGCTTGTAGGGCGCGAGGTGCTCGCGGCTGTGGTCGAAGATCGACTGCGCGGTCGCCTCGTCGGGTGCGTGGCCGTCGGCGAGCACGATGTACGCCTTCGGCACCGCGAGGCGCAGCTCGTCCGGCGCGGGGACCACCGCGGCCTCCGCCACCGCGTCGTGCTCCAGCAGAACGGATTCCAGCTCGAACGGGCTGATCTTGTAGTCACTGGACTTGAAGACATCGTCGGTGCGGCCCACGTAGGTCAGGTAGCCGTCCGCGTCCACCTCGGCGACGTCGCCCGTGTGGTAGACGCCGCCCGCCATGACCTTCGCGGTCTTCTCGGGATCGCCGTGGTACCCCACCATGAGGCCGAGCGGCCGCGGGTCGAGACGCAGACAGATCTCGCCTTCGTCGACGCCCTGCTCGCCGGTCGCGGGGTCGATGAGCACCACGTCGTACCCGGGGCACGGGCGGCCCATCGACCCGTCCTTGAGCGGCTGGCCCGGCGTGTTCGCCACCTGCACCGTGGTCTCGGTCTGCCCGAATCCGTCGCGGATGGTGACGCCCCACGCGTCGCGAACCTGGGAGATCACCTCGGGATTGAGCGGCTCGCCCGCGCCGACGACGACGCGCGGCGGCATCTTCAGGGCGCTGAGGTCGGCCTGGATCAGCATGCGCCACACCGTGGGTGGCGCGCAGAAGCTGGTGACGCCCGCGCGCTCCATCTGCGTCATCAGGGCGGCGGCGTCGAACCTGTTGTAGTTGTAGATGAACACGCAGGCCTGCGCGATCCACGGCGTGAACACGTTGCTCCACGCGTGCTTCGCCCAGCCGGGCGAGCTGACATTGAGGTGGACGTCGCCGGGGCGCAGCCCGATCCAGTACATCGTCGAGAGGTGCCCCACGGGGTAGCTCGCGTGGGTGTGCTCGACCAGCTTCGGCGCGCTCGTGGTGCCGGAGGTGAAGTACAGCAGCAGGGTGTCGTCGGCGTGCGTGACGTGCGAGGGGGTGAAGTCCGACGGTGCCGTGTACGCGTCCGCGAACGACGTCCAGCCGGCGACGGGTGCGCCCACGGCGATTCTGGTGACCTCGGCGGCGGCGGGCACGCGCTCGGCGAGCTCGCTGCGCACGATGACGTGCTTCGCGCCGCCGCGGGCGATGCGGTCGGCGATGTCGCCCTCGGCGAGCAGCGTGGTCGCGGGGATGACCACGGCGCCGAGCTTGATCGCGGCGAGCATCACGTCCCAGAGCTCGACCTGATTGCTGAGCATGAGCAGGATCCGGTCACCGGGCTGCACGCCGTGGTCGCGGAGCCAGTTCGCGACCCGGTTGCTGCGCGCGCTCATCTCCGCGTAGCTGAACTTCGACTCGGAGCCGTCCTCCTCGACGATCCACAGGGCGGGAGCGTCGTTGTTCTCGGCCACCCGGTCGAACCAGTCGAGCGCGAAGTTCCACTCGTCGAGCTGCGGCCAACGGAACCGCTCGCGAGCGGCATCGTAGTCGTCGGCGAGCTCGACCAGCAGGTCACGCGCGGCGAGGAAGTCTCGATACCCCTGTGTGCTAGCCACTTTCAGATCCTCCGGTTGATTACTTGGATATCCAAGTATATAGTGATGGGCAACACATCGCGCAAGGGCTTCGCGATGGACCTCGATCGAGAGAGAAGGACACACATGGCTGACGTGCGCACCATCCCGCATTTCATCGACGGTCGCCGGGTCGAGGCCGGCGCTGTCATCGCCGGCTCCGCCGGCGGAGGCCGCACCGCCGACGTCTTCGACCCGAGCACCGGTCAGGTGCAGGCCACCGTCCCGCTGGCGAGCACCGCCGAGGTCGACGACGTGGTCGCGCGGGCGAAGAAGGCTCAGGTGCAGTGGGCCGCGTTCAACCCGCAGCGCCGCGCCCGCGTCTTCATGAAGTTCATCGACCTGGTCCACCAGAACGTCGACGAGCTCGCCTCGCTGCTCTCCAGCGAGCACGGCAAGACCATCGCCGACGCCAAGGGCGACATCCAGCGCGGCATCGAGGTCATCGAGTTCTCGATCGGCATCCCGCACCTGCTCAAGGGCGAGTACACCGAGGGCGCCGGCACCGGCATCGACGTCTACTCGATGCGCCAGCCGCTCGGCGTCGTCGCCGGCATCACGCCCTTCAACTTCCCGGCCATGATCCCGCTGTGGAAGGCCGGCCCGGCCCTGGCCTGCGGGAACGCCTTCATCCTCAAGCCCTCCGAGCGCGACCCCTCCGTGCCGGTGCGCCTGGCAGAGCTCTTCATCGAGGCCGGCCTGCCCGAGGGCGTCTTCCAGGTCGTCCACGGCGACAAGGAGTCGGTCGACGCGCTGTTGAACAACCCGGACGTCAAGGCCGTCGGCTTCGTCGGCAGCTCGGACATCGCGCAGTACATCTACGAGACGTGCGCCAAGAACGGCAAGCGCAGCCAGGCCTTCGGCGGCGCCAAGAACCACATGGTGATCCTCCCGGACGCCGACCTGGACCAGGCCGTCGACGCCCTCATCGGCGCCGGCTACGGCTCCGCCGGCGAGCGCTGCATGGCGATCTCCGTCGCCGTCCCCGTGGGCGAGGAGACCGCGAACCGCCTGCGCGAGCGGCTCGTCGAGCGCGTGCAGCAGCTGCGCGTGGGCCACAGCCACGACCCGAAGGCCGACTACGGGCCCCTCATCACCCCGGCCGCGGTGGAGCGCACCAAGAGCTACATCCAGCAGGGCGTGGACGCCGGCGCCGACCTCGTGGTCGACGGCCGCGAGCGCACCAGCGACGAGCTGACCTTCGGCGACGCCGACCTCTCCGGCGGCAACTACCTCGGCCCGACGCTGTTCGACCACGTCACCAAGGACATGTCGATCTACACGGACGAGATCTTCGGCCCCGTGCTGTGCATCGTCCGGGCCAACACCTACGAGGAGGCCCTCGCGCTGCCCACCGAGCACGAGTACGGCAACGGCGTGGCCATCTTCACCCGCGACGGCGACGCCGCCCGCGACTTCGTCGCCCGCGTCGAGGTCGGCATGGTCGGCGTCAACGTGCCGATCCCGGTTCCTGTGGCGTACCACACCTTCGGCGGCTGGAAGCGGTCCGGCTTCGGTGACCTGAACCAGCACGGCCCGCACTCGATCCTGTTCTACACCAAGACCAAGACGGTGACCTCGCGCTGGCCCTCGGGCATCAAGGACGGCGCGGAGTTCTCCATCCCGACGATGCACTAGGAGCGCGACGTGCCCTACCCGAACCTGACGGGGGACGACCTGGCCATCGTCGAGATGGCCCGCGACTTCTCCCGCAAGCGCCTCGCGCCCTACGCACTGGAGTGGGACGCCACGAAGCACTTCCCCGTGGCGGAGATGAAGGAGGCGGGCAGCCTCGGCATGGCCGCCATCTACACCCGCGAGGACGTGGGCGGATCCGGCCTGCGCCGGCTCGACGGTGTCCGCATCTTCGAGGAGCTCGCCAAGGGCGATCCCGTGACCGCGGCGTTCATCTCGATCCACAACATGTGCACCTGGATGGTGGACACCTACGGCTCCGAGGAGCAGCGGCAGGAGTGGATCCCCAAGCTCGCGCCGATGGACGTCATGGCCAGCTACTGCCTGACCGAGCCGGGCGCCGGCTCGGACGCGGCCTCGCTGACCACCAAGGCGGACCGCGACGGCGACGACTTCGTGCTCAACGGCACGAAGCAATTCATCTCCGGCGGCGGCGCCTCCGACCTGTATGTGGTCATGGCGCGCAGCGAGGGCGAGGGCGCCCGCGGCATCTCGACCTTCCTC
Organism: Tsukamurella sp. NPDC003166; assembly: GCF_040611135.1. Lineage (NCBI taxonomy): Bacteria > Bacillati > Actinomycetota > Actinomycetes > Mycobacteriales > Tsukamurellaceae > Tsukamurella > Tsukamurella sp. NPDC003166. Next base: position 39,287 of record NZ_JBEXNL010000022.1, on the reverse strand, counting down.
GTGGACAAGGGAACCCCCGGTCTCTCCTTCGGGCCGCCCGAGGTGAAGATGGGCTGGCACAGCCAGCCCACCACCCAGGTGATCTTCGAGAACGTGCGGATCCCGCCCTCGCGCATGCTCGGCGGGGCCGACGGTGCCGGCAAGGGCTTCGGCATCGCCATGAACGGGCTCAACGGCGGCCGGCTCAACATCGCCGCCTGCTCCCTGGGCGGCGCCCAGGCCGCGTACGACAAGGCGCTGCAGTACATGACGGAGCGTGAGACGTTCGGGCGCAAGCTCATCGACGAGCCGACCATCCGGTTCGCGCTCGCCGACATGGCCACCTCGCTCGAGGCCTCCCGGCTGATCCTGTGGCGCGCGGCCACGGCACTCGATGAGAACGATCCCGACAAGGTCGAGCTCTGCGCCATGGCCAAGAAGTTCGTCACCGAGACCTGCTTCCAGGTGGCAGACCAGGCGCTGCAGCTGCACGGCGGCTACGGCTACCTGCACGAGACCGGCGTCGAGAAGATCGTCCGAGACCTGCGGGTGAACCGGATCCTCGAGGGCACCAACGAGATCATGCGGATGGTGATCGGCCGCGCCGAGGCCGCCCGCATCCAGGGCAAGTAGGAGAGGCGTTTTCATGAGCACCATCGCATTCCTCGGGCTCGGCCACATGGGCGGCCCGATGGCGAAGAACCTCGTCGCGGCCGGCCACACGGTGCGCGGTTTCGACCTCGTCCCCGCGGCGCAGGACGCGGCCCGCGCGGCCGGCGTCACCGTGATCGACACCGCCGAGGAGGCCGTGGTCGGTGCGGACGCCGTGGTCACCATGCTGCCCAGCGGCGCCATCGTCAAGGCGGTGTACGACTCCGTGCTCCCGCACGCCGCGCGGGGCACGCTGTTCATCGACAGCTCGACCATCTCCGTCGACGATGCCCGCGCGGTGCACGCGCAGGCCGAGGCCGCCGGGATGCTCCAGGTCGATGCGCCCGTGTCCGGTGGCGTCAAGGGCGCCGACGCCGGCACCCTGGCGTTCATGGTCGGCGGCGACGACGCGGCCTTCGCCGCGGCACAGCCCGTGCTGGATCCGATGGCCGGCAAGGTGATCCACTGCGGCGGCGCCGGCAACGGGCAGGCCGCCAAGGTGTGCAACAACATGATCCTCGCGGTCCAGCAGATCGTCGTGGGCGAGGCCTTCGTCCTCGCCGAAAAGCTGGGCCTGGCGGATCAGGCGCTCTACGACGTGGTCACCGGCGCCACCGGCAACTGCTGGTCGCTGCACACCAACTGCCCCGTACCGGGACCGGTGGCAGGGGCACCGTCGGGCAACGAGTTCAAGCCCGGCTTCGCGACGGCACTGATGAACAAGGACCTGGGGCTGGCGATGGACGCCGTGGCGTCCACCGGCTCGACCGCCCCGCTCGGCACGCACGCGGCATCGCTGTACGCGGCGTTCGCGCAGGACAACGGGGGCCTAGACTTCAGCGCGATCATCAACACACTGCGATAGGCGACACGGAGGGCGGCGCGATGACAGAACCGGACGTCCGGGACCCGATCGCGCGGGCCCGCCGCAATTGGGAGGACGCCGGGTGGGGCGGCGACATCGCCTCCGGCATGGAGGCGGTGACCTCGGTGATGCGCGCGCACCAGATCCTGCTCGCGCGGATCGAGGCGGCGCTCAAGCCCTTCCGGCTGTCCTTCTCCCGGTTCGAGCTGCTGCGGCTGCTCGCCTTCACCAAGCGCGGCGAGCTGCCGATCTCGAAGGCGAGCACCCGGCTGCAGGTGCACGTCTCCTCGGTGACGCACGCGATCGATCGGCTCGGCGAGGCCGGGCTGGTCGAGCGCAAGCCGCATCCGACCGATGGACGCACGACCCTGGTCGCGATCACGACGGAGGGCCGGGAGCTGGTGGAGAAGGCGACGGTGGTGCTCAATGACGTCTTCGCCGACATCGGTATGCCCGACGACGAGTCCGCTGCGCTGGTGGGCGCGATCCGCTCGCTGCGCCGCTTCAACGGCGACTTCTGACCGTCGCCGGCGGAGCCGGGGCGTCCGTGCCGCCGTTCGACGGTGCGCGGTGCAGGCTCCGCGCACACCCGGCGAACGCGACGGCGAGTCCCGCGCGCACGACCAGGATCAGCGCGAAGGCGTGCTGCGCGGGTATGCCGCCCGCCAGTGCCGCGCAGCCCGTCCCGAGCGTCGCGACGCCGAGCGCGAACGCCGCCTGCTGCGCCGTCGACACCAGCCCGCCGGTGAGCCCGGCGATCCGGTCGGCCACCGCCCCCATGATCGCCCGACCAGCGGCCCGAACTGCATCGCCTGCGCGGCGCCCACGAGGATCGGGGCGCGCTGCGCCGCCCACGCCCAGACCTGCGGGGCCGCGAGTCCGCTCGCCGCGAGCGCCACCAGCCCCACGGCGTTGAGCAATGCCCCCATCGGCACGTCGCTGCGCATGCTCACGTCCCTGCCGCGCGACGACGCGACGCGAGAGCGGCTCACGCGGATAGTGCCTCCGGAGTACGCCGGGGACTTCTGAGAGTCGTCCACGTTGTCCCCGGTCCTCGCGGCTCCGCCGCCGTGCGGGCTTCGCGCGCCTAGCATCGGCGGCATGCACTGGCTGGCGCAATGGTGGGCGCGGGAAGTGGTGGACGGCTGCAAGGGGCCGCTCCTGCTGAGCTTCGTCGCGTTCGTGGTCGCCTTCGTCGTGGTCCGGTTCATCACCCGGATGATCCGCGCCGGGAAGGGGCCCTTCCACGACATCTCCGGCGGCGGTGGCGTGCACCTGCACCACTCGACGCCGGGAATGCTGATCCTGATGCTCGGCGCGTTCATGGGAATCGGCTCTCCGCCGTTGTCCGGGTGGACGTACGCCGCAGGTGTGCTGATCGGGGTGGGCACGGCGCTCGTGCTCGATGAGTTCGCCATGCTGTTCCGGCTGCAGGACGTGTACTGGTCGCAGGAGGGGCAGCTGTCGGTGAACATCGTCACCCTCGCGGCCGCCCTGATCGGGCTGGCCGCTGTGGGGGTGTCGCCGCTCAACATCAAGGACCTGCCGCCGGAGGTCGCCGCGCTGCGCGGCGTGATCGTCTGTTGGTTGGTGATCCATTTCGGCTTCGTCGCCACGACCGCCCTCAAGGGCAAGTACCCGACGGCGCTGATCGCGCTGTTCGTCGGCCCGGTCGCCTTCGTCGCGGCCGTCCGGCTCGCACGTCCGACCTCGCCCTGGGCGCGGCACCGCTACTCGTCGGAGAAGCTGGAACGAGCCCGCGAGCGCGCCGAGCGGTTCGACGCGCGGTGGGGACGCTACCGAGCGCGCTGGGACGATGCGATCGGGGGCGCGCCCACCGGACAGCCGCGGCACTGAGCACGTGACCCGCCGGTAACCTCGCGGGGCGCGCGGGCAACCAATAGGGTCGGTAGTCGTGCACGCAGAAGGAACCTTCACCGTCGAGCCCGTCTACCCGGAGTCGCTCGCCCCGCTCGCCGACCTCGCGCTCAACCTGCGCTGGGTGTGGCACGGACCCACGCAGGACCTGTTCTCCGCCCTCGCCCCCGAGGTGTGGGCGGCCACCCATGACCCGCTCGAGGCGCTCCGCGGCGCCGATCAGGCACGGGTGGCCGAACTCGCGGCGGACGAGGAGTTCGTCGCCCGCGTGCGGGCGCTCCACGCCGACCTGAACGACTACCTGACGCGGCCGGCCTGGGCGGACGAGCTCAAGGACGGCGCGAAGGGGATCGCGTACTTCTCGATGGAGTTCGGGGTCAGCCAGACACTGCCCAACTACTCGGGTGGCCTCGGCGTCCTGGCGGGCGACCACCTCAAGGCCGCCTCGGACCTGGGCCTCCCGCTGATCGCCCTGGGCCTGATGTACCGGCACGGCTATTTCCAGCAGTCGCTGTCGGCCGACGGCTGGCAGCTCGAGCAGTACCCCGAGCTGGATCCGAAGCAACTACCGCTGCGCCCCGTGACCCTCTCGAGCGGGCAGCAACTCGTCGTCTCCGTGCCGCTCGAGGGTCGCGTGCTCAGCGCGGCGGTGTGGCGGGCCGAGGTCGGCCGGATCCCGTTGCTCCTGCTGGACACCGACATCGAGAACAACGATCCGGACCTGCGCGGGATCACGGACCGGTTGTACGGCGGCGACGCGGAACACCGCCTGCGCCAGGAGATCCTGCTCGGCATCGGTGGGGTCCGCGCGGCCCGCGCGTTCTGCGACCTCACCGGGCACCCCGGCGTCGAGGTGTTCCACGCCAACGAGGGGCACGCCGGATTCCTGGGGCTGGAGCGGATCCGCGAGCTCATGGCGACGGAGGACCTGTCCTACTCGGAGGCCAGGACCCTCGCCCGCACCGCCACCGTCTTCACCACCCACACCCCGGTGCCCGCCGGCATCGATCGCTTCCCGGTCGATCTCGTGCGGCGCTACTTCGGCGACGGCGGGCAGATGTGCACGATGTTGCCCACCGTTCCGCTCGACGAGATCATCGCGCTCGGCGCGGAGGCGGACCCCGGCGTGTTCAACATGGCGCACATGGGATTCCGTCTCGCCCAGCGCGCCAACGGGGTGTCGGAGCTGCACGGGGCTGTGAGCCGCGAGATGTTCGCCGACCTGTGGCCCGGCTTCGAGCCCACCGAGATCCCGATCGGCTCGGTGACCAACGGCGTCCACCGCGGCACCTGGGCCGATCGCCTGGTCACCGAGCGCGCCACCGACCCGCTCTCGATGCCCGACGAGGCCCTGTGGCGCCTGCGGACCACCCTGCGGCACCGCCTCGTCGACGAGGTGCGTTCCCGCACCCGCGCCGCCTGGATCGAGCGGGGCGCCGTCGACGCCGAACTCGGCTGGACGGACCGGATGTTCGACCCCGAGGTGCTGACCATCGGCTTCGCGCGCCGGGTGTCCACCTACAAGCGGCTCACCCTCATGCTTCGCGATCCCGAGCGGCTGCGCGCCCTCCTGCTGGACCCCGACCGGCCCGTGCAGGTCGTGATCGCCGGCAAGAGCCACCCCCACGACGACGAGGGCAAGAGGCTCCTGCAGCAGTTGCTCCACTTCACCGACGACCGCACGCTGCGGCACCGGATCGCCTTCCTGCCCAACTACTCCATCGGCATGGCCGGGTACCTGTACCACGGCTGCGACGTGTGGCTCAACAACCCGCTGCGGCCGCTGGAGGCCTGCGGCACCTCGGGCATGAAGAGCGCGATGAACGGCGGCCTCAATCTGTCGGTGCTGGACGGCTGGTGGGACGAGCTGTACGACGGCAACAACGGCTGGGCCATCCCGTCGGCCGTCGGCGTCGACCCGGGGCGGCGCGACGACATCGAGGCCGACGCCCTCTACGACCTGCTCGAACACGATGTGGTGCCGGCCTTCTACGACCGGCGCGACGCCGACGACGCCCCGCCGCGGTGGCTGTCGAAGGTGCGGCACGCGCTGTCGGCGACGGCGCCCGAGGTGTCTGCGGACCGCATGGTCCGCGAGTACGCGACCGACTACTACCGGCCTGCGGCGCGGTCCGCCCGGGCGACGCGGCCGGTGATCGGTGAACTGGTCGAGTACATCGCGCGGGTGCGGGCGGGCTGGGACGCGGTGCGCGTCGGCCCGTCGACGGTGGCGGTGGTCCCCGAGGGGGTCGACCTCGCCGCCGACATCGACCTCGGCCCCCTGGAGGACGGCGATGTGCGCGTCGAGGCGGTGATCGGCGGGGTCAGCGAGGGCGGGGACATCGTGGGCGGCAAGCCCGTCCGGCTCCACTTCGACGGCGAGCGGTACCGCGCCGTGCTGCCCGCGCAGGTGGGCAGGTTCGGATACGCGGTGCGCGTCCTGCCGCAGAACCGCCTCCTCGCCGGTCCCGCCGAGCTCGGTCTGGTGCGGTACGCGCGATGACGGTGCTCGCGGTGGACCTCGGCGGCACGAAGGTGGCGGCGGCGCTCGTCGAGCCCGACGGCACCGTCGTCGAGGCCTCGCGGCACCGCGCGCCGACCGGCGTGCGGGCGTCCACCGCGGATCTGCAAGCGGCGATCGCGGGTGTCGTGCGTGACGCGCTCGCCGCCGCGGAAGGGCCGGTCACCGGGGTCGGGCTCGCCGCGGCGGGTCCGGTCGACGAGGCCGCCGGGACCGCTTCACCGATCAACCTCGAGGCCCTGCACGGCTTTCCGCTCCGCGACCTGGTCGCCGACGTCGCCGGCGGCCTGCCCGTGGAGTTCCGCCGCGACGGTGTCGCGATAGTGCTGGGCGAGCATTGGCTCGGAGCCGCCCGCGGCTACGACGACGCCCTGGGGATGGTCGTGTCGACCGGGGTCGGCGGCGGTTTCGTGGTGGGCGGAAAGGCTCTGGGAGGCAACGCCGGCCACATCGGCCAGGTCGAACTGTCCGGGTACACGGGCAGCGTCTCGCTGGGCCGGACGACGATGCTCGAATCCGTCGCCTCCGGCCCGCACACCGTGGACTGGGCACGTGCGCAGGGATTCCGTGGCTCGACGGGCGAGGAACTGGGTGCCGCGTACCGGTCGGGCGACGAGGTCGCGGTCGCCGCGGTCCGACGGTGCGCCGCCGCCGTCGGGCAGGGGATCGGCAGCGCCGTCGCGTTGGTGCCGGTGTCGGTCGTTGTCCTCGGCGGCGGATTCACCCGCGTCGCCGACGATTTCGTGGCGCTCGTGCAGGCCGCCGTCGCCGCGCACCCGCTGCCCTACGTGGCCGCCGCCCGAGTGGTGCCGGCCGGTCTCGGTGGTGACGCCCCGCTCGTGGGCGCCGCCGCGCTGATGTACCGCCGGGACCTGCTGCCGTGATCGGCGGGCTGCTCTCTCCGCGGGATGCCCGCACTCATTGGTCTTCCCAGGTCGTGCCGAGCGACCAGTTCCTGCTCTACTGCTTCGACCACGGCGCCGCCCGCGGGCCCTCCGCGGCCGAGGTGGCGGATCTGGTCATCGCCCGCGCACCGTCGATCACGGACCTGAGGCTGCGGATCGCGCCCGCCCCAGGCGATCTCGAGCACCCGGCCTGGGCGCCGAACGTCGTCGTGGACGTGCGCGAGGGCATCGCCCGGACCTGGGCCGAGGTGCCCGCCGCTCTCGCGCGGCTGTTCGCGCGCCAGGTGGACGCGACGGTGTCGCCCTGGCGCGTGCACGTCCTCCCGCACATCGCCGGCGCCCCGCGGTGCACGGGAACGGCAACCGTCGTGGTGCTGCAGGTGGCGCACGCCCTCGCGGACGGGCGCCGCGCGTCCGCCATCGCGCGGACCCTGTTCGACGGTGCGCCGGGCCCGGAGGCCCCCGTCTTCCACCCGTTGCCGGGCGCGGTGCGCGCCGCGCGGGGCATCGTCGGGCTGCCGGTCGCGCTGGCGCGGACGGTGGCGCTCGGCCTGCTCAGCTCGCCGGCCAGGGCGGAGATCGACCGGCGCACCCGCGCGGGGAACCTGCCCGAGCCCGTCCCGGGCTCCCCGCTGACCGTGCTCAACGTCCCGCCCGATACCTCGCGGGACGTGCGGATGGTCGTGCGCGACAGTGCTTCCCTCCGGTCGGAGCACACCGTGACGGTGAACGCGCTCGCCGCGGTGTCGCTGGCGGTCGAGCGGTACCTGCGTCGGCGCGGTGCCGCGGTCCCCGACGCCCTCGCCGCCGAGGTCATGGTCGCTCGGGAGCGTCGGAACGGGGAGCGCAACGCCTTCGGGAACGTCTCGGTGCCGCTCTATCCGGAGGTGCCGCCCGCGGAGCGCCCCGCGCTCATCGCCGGCGCGCTCGACCGCGCGCGGGTCCGGGCGGGGAGCCCGCTGTGGCGCACCGTGGGCGCAGCGGAGGAGGCGGCACCGTCGGTCCTGGCGAGCATGGGCGTGCGGGCCTTCGACCCCTCCGTGCGGCCCGAGACGATGGCGGGCGCGACCGTGCTGTCGAGCGTGTACCGCGGACCGTCGGACCTGGTGCTGCTGGGCGGGAGATCGGTGTTCACCGCAGGATTTCCGGCGCTCTCGCCCGCGATGGGGCTCACGCACGGCGTGCACGGCCTGGGCGACGCGGTGACCGTGTCGGTGACCAGTAGCTGTACGGCGGTACCGGACCCGGACGACTACGCGGAGCTGCTCGTGGCGGCGCTCGACGAGGTCGCTCAGCTCCGCTCCTGAGGCGCGGGCCCGGTCGTGTCGCCGACGACGAGCTCGACCTCCATCGCGAGCGTGGGCAGCGGCGCACCGTCGTGGGCGGCGAGTACCGCCTGCGCCGCGAGACGGCCCATCTCGACGATGGGCTGCCGGATCGTGGTGAGGGTGCGGGCGAAACCGTCCACCCGGACACCGTCGAAGCCCACCACGGAGAGGTCCTCGGGAACACGGAGCCCCCGGACCTCCGCCGCGCGGATCACGCCCACGGCCAACAGATCCGACTGCGCGATGATCGCGGTGAGACCGCGGTCGAGCAGCTCGGCGCCGGCGCGGAAACCCTCGTCGATGGTGCTGTCGGCGGTGACCGCCACGGGCGCGTCCGGGAACGCCGTGCGGGCGGCGTCGGTGCGTGCGCGCTCCACGTCGCCGTGGCGCAGCCGGACGATGCCCGCCGCGCGGTGGCCGAGTTCCTTCAGGTGATCGGTGAGCCGGGTCGTGGCGGCGCGGTTCTCGACCCCGACGCTGCCGATCTCGTCGACCTGGTTGCCGGCGGTGACGACGGGGACCGAACGCCTGCTCATCGCGGCCCGGAGCTGGGGGAGCGCGGGGGAGCACCCCGCGGCCACGATCCCGTCGACGGGGAGCGTGCGCAGGCGCTCCTCAGGCACCGAATCGGGGATCAGGAGGACCGAGGTGGGGCTCGAGGCGAGCGCCGCGGACACCCCGTCGAGGATGCCGATGATGACGGGATCGCGGAAGGCGCGCCCGGCCTCGTCGTCGACCTGGACGCCGATGATGTCGGTGCGGCCGCTGCGCAGGGAACGGGCGCGCGGGTCGGGGCCCTCGTAGCCCAGCTGGGCCGCGGCGGCGAGGACCCGGGCGCGCGTGGCGTCGCTGATCGGCTTGTCGACGCCGAAGGCGTGCGAGGCCGTCGACAGCGAGACGCCCGCCGCCTCGGCGACGTGCACCAGCGTTATCCGGTTTGACCCGCGTGTCATGGGGACCTAGTCTAGCAAGCAGTAATCGAAACGTTTCGAAGGGCTGATCGGTGAGCGTGGACTTCCAGGAGCAGAAGACGGACGCGGCAAAGGGCTCGGTGCTCGCCTGGCGCAATGCCGTCGCGGTGATCTTCGCGCTCAGCGGCCTCACCTTCGCGAGCTACCTGGGCCGGCTGCCGCAGGTGCGCGACGAGCTCGGCGCCACGACGCTGCAGGTGAGCCTGCTCACCTTCGGGCTGGCCGTCGGGTCCGTGCTGGGCCTGGTCGGGTCGGGCGCGCTGGCCGCCCGGTTCGGGGCGCGGCGGGTGATCGCGGTGACGCTGCCGGCGCTCGGCGTGACGATGATCGCGGCTGCGGCGGGCGCGCAGTCCGGCAACTACGCGCTCACGTTGCTGCCGCTGGTGTTCGTCGGACTTTCGCACGGCATCACCGACGTGTGCATGAACCTCTCCGGTGCGGAGAACGAACGGGCGCTGGGGCGCACCGTGATGCCCGCCTTCCACGCGGCGTTCTCGATGGGCACCGTCGCGGGCGCCCTCACCGCCGCCGCGGCGCAGGCGGCGCACATGCCGCTGCTGCCGCACTTGGTCGTGGTGAACGGCGTGCTGCTCGTCGCCGGGTGGTTCGCGCTGCGGCACGTCCCCTTCCAGGCGCACGACGCCGACGATCACGCGCCCGTCTCCCGGCGCGAACGGATCGCCGTGTGGCGCGAGCCCCGCACCCTGCTCATCGGCCTCATGGTGCTCGGCATGGCGTTGACCGAGGGCAGCGCCAACGACTGGCTCGCGCTGGCCATGGTCGACGACCACGGCACGTCGAAGACCGTCGGCACGCTGACCTTCGCGGTCTTCGTGGCCTTCATGACGATCGGCCGGCTCGCGGGCACCGGTGTGCTGGACAGGTTCGGGCGGGTGCGGACGCTGCGCACGTGCGGCGCGTTGGCCTTCGTCGGGCTGTCTCTGGTGATCTTCGGCCCGACCTGGGCCGCGTACGTGGGCGTCGCGCTGTGGGGCCTCGGCGCCTCGCTGGGTTTCCCCGTGGGCATGTCCGCCGCGGCCGACGATCCGCGGATGGCGGCGGCGCGGGTGTCGGTGGTCTCGACGATCGGCTACCTGTCCTTCCTCGCCGGCCCGCCGATCATCGGCGCGCTGGGCCAGTACGTGACGCTGCTCTACGCGCTGATCCTCGTGCTCGTCGCGGTCGCGGTCGCGGTGTTCGTCGCGCCGGCGGCGCGCGAGCAGCGGACCGTCGCCGGGGAGTAGTGGGGACTGGTAGCGCAGGCTGGCGGCGCAGGCTGGCGGCGCAGGCTGGCAGCGTTGGCGCCGAGCGCGGGGTTGTGGGGCGTGGTTGTGCCGGGTGTCGCTCGCAGTGGGATGCGGCTCGCCGCGGTGGGTCGTCCCCCGCGCGGCACCGATCCGCCCGCTCTACGTTCGAGCCCCACTGGAAGCCGTGCGTGCGGTGAGGGGTCGTCTGACCCCTGCGCGGCGTTCGGTCCCCCGCTGGAAGCCGCGAACGTTCAGCCGGGGATGGGGCTGACTCGGTGCCCGATACCCGTGCCCGCACCCCACGCGCGGCGCATGGCCGACTCGAGCCGAAATCGCTGGACCTGCGCGTTTGGATATACGCAGAGTGCATAGCCCACTACGAGAAAACGGCTCTGACCGGCATAAATATGGGTATGCGCTGTGCGTATAGCTGCGCGAAACGATCATCCTCGCCGCCTCGCCGCCTCGCCGCCACGCCCGCCACGCCCGCCACGCCCGCGGACCAGGCGGAAGCAGGCGGCGACGGATCAGCGCAGGAGCTGCCAGGCGAAGGCGGCGGCCAGGGCGCCGGCGCCGTTGAGGCACCAGTGCAGGGCGATGGGGGCGATGAGGGAACCGCTGCGGGAGCGGAGCCAGGTGAACACCAACCCGGCGAAGGCGGTGGCCAGCACGGCACCGGCGATGCCGAGGAACTGCGCCAGCGCGCCGGCGCCGAGCAGCTTCGTCAGGCCCGCGTTGCCGCTGGTCAGCCCCAGCGACGAGGCGATGTGCCACAAGCCGAAGAGCAGTGAGCCCGTCACCACGACCCAGCGGACGTGCATCGCGCGCGACAGCGTGCCGTGCAGGGCGCCCCGGAACGCGAGCTCCTCCGGGATCACCGTCTGCAGCGGGATGATCACCATCGAGGCGATGATCGCCGTCGAGAAGGTGGCGTAGCGGTCGTTGAGGAAGAGCCCGCGGGTCACCGGCAGCAGCGCGCCGATCGCGATCACCGCCGCCACCACGAACACGGCCGCGGCGGCGTACTTCGCACCGGACCGCCAGTGCTCGCGACCCAGCCCCAACTCGTGCCAGTCCAGCCCGCGATGCCGGGCGATGCCGATGAGCAGCACCGCGGACACGGGGACGGCCAGCAGCGCGGCCCAGCTGCCGGTGAAGTGCGCGATGAGATTGGTGGCGACCAGCACCGCCACGACCACGCCCACGTCGACGATCGCGCGCGCCCCCGACACCGCCGAACGCAGGGCGGAATGATCGGGAGGGCTCGCCTGTGCAGCAGTCACCCGCTCCATGGTCCAGACCCGCGGCGGTTCGCGCAACGGGCGTGAGCATCGCTAAGGTGTCCACCCGTGACCAAGGACCGCATCGCGCAGGCCGACGGCGGTCTCGCCGGCGGGCTCCGTCGGGCGGCACTCCCGCTCTTCCTCACAGCGGTCGGGGCCCGCATCGTCTGGATTCTGGCGGGCAGGCACAACTTCAACTTCGTGGACCTGCGGGTCTACTACGAGGCGGCGCGCCGGGTCACCGACGGCGGGCTCTACGACTTCGCCCTCCGCGACTACACGCCCGACCAGCCGCTGCCGTTCACGTACCCGCCGTTCGCGGGGCTGTTCTTCTTCCCGCTGCGTTTCCTGCCCTTCCCGGTGGTCGCGGTCGGCTGGGTGGCGCTCACCGCGGGGCTGTTGTTCCTGGTGATCCGCATGTCCCTCGCCATCCTGGCCGCGGGGCGCGGCGCACCGTCGCGCCTGGGCGACGTGCCGCGCGAGCTGCCCCTGCTCTGGACCGCCGGCGCGCTCTGGATCGACCCCGTCCGCACAAACCTGGACTACGGGCAGATAAACGTCGTCCTCATGGCCTTCGGGGTGTGGGCCGCCTACCTCGTGGCCCGCAGCGCGCCCGGCCCGGCGCTCGCGCTGCGGCCCGCCGAGGTCGACGGTGCCTCCGGCCTCCTGATCGGCATCGCGGCCGGCATCAAGCTCACCCCTGCGGTGGGCGGGCTGTTCCTGCTCGCGCGCGGCCGGGTGTGGGCCGCGGTCTGCTCGGCGGTGACCTTCGGCGCCACCGTCGGGATCAGCTACCTGCTGCTGCCCGCGGAGACGCGCCGCTACTTCACGGTGCTGCTCGGCGACACCGGGCCGATCGGCGATCCCGCCAAGCCCGACAACCAGGCGCTGCGCGGCGCGGTGTCGCGGTTCGTGGGCCACGACGTGGGGACCGGCGTCGCCTGGCTCGTCGCGGTTGCCGTCGCGGCCGCACTGCTGTTCGCCGCGTGGTGGGTCGTGCGCCGCGGCGACGCCCTCGTCGCGCTCGTCCTCGTCCAACTGCTGGGGCTGCTCGGCTCGCCGATCTCGTGGATCCACCACTTCGTCTGGGTCGTGCCGTTGCTCATCTGGGTGGTGCACGGTCCACTCGGCCGGGCCGGCGGCGAAGGCTTCACGACCCCCGGCGCCGCGTACACCCGGTGGTCGACGGCGCTCGCGGTCGGGCTCGCCGCGATGTACTACGTCGGCGTGCACTTCACGGACGACCTGCTCAAGCTGGTGGGGTTGCACGACGGTCTCCTCCGCGCCGTCCTTCTGGCCGAGGGGGTGCTCGCCGCCCTCGGCCTGGTCGCGCTGATCCTTGCGCAGCGGCGGCGCCTACGCGCCGTACTCTGAGCGGATGAACAACCTCGGCCGTCTCGGCCTTGCGATCCTGACCGCGACGGCCCTCGCCACCAGCGCCTGCGCGACGTCCACGGCACCGTCGGGCCCGAGCGACGCACCGTCGGCCACCGGAACCGTGACATTGGTGACCCACTCGAGCTTCCACCTGCCGGAGAACGTGCTCGCCGACTTCACCAAGCAGACCGGTCTGAAGATCAAGACCGTCGAGCTCGGCGACGGCGGCGAGCTCGCCACGAAGTTGTCGCTCACCCCGGGGAACCCGCCCGGCGACGTCGCCTTCGGCGTCGACAACACCTACGCCGCGCGGCCCGTGCGCGCCGGGGTCTTCGACGAGTACGTCTCGCCCGCTGCCGCGAACGGCGCGCAGGAGTACGCGCTCGCCGGCATGCCGCAACTGACGGCCGTCGACTTCGGCGACGTGTGCGTGAACATCGACACCCGGTACTTCACGGACAAGAACCTGCCCGAGCCGGTCTCCTATCAGGACCTCGCGAAGCCCGAGTACCGCGGGCTCACCGTGGTCGAGAACCCGGAACTCGCCTCGCCGGGCACGGCCTTCCTGGCGGGCACCGTCGCGACCCTCGGCGAGGGCTGGCAGGACTACTGGCGCTCGCTGCGCGCGAACGACGTGGCCGTCGCGCCGAACTGGAGTACCGCCTACTCCACCGACTTCTCCGGATCGTCGGGCAAGGGCCCGAAGCCGATCGTCGTCTCCTACGCCAGCTCGCCCGCGGCCGAGGTGGGCAAGGACGGCGCCGCGCCCCCGACCAAGGCGCTGCTCGACACCTGCTTCCGGCAGGTCGAGTACGCGGGTGTGCTGCGCGGCACCAAGAACCCCGACGGCGCGCGCAAGCTCATCGACTTCCTGCTGACTCCCGCGGTGCAGGCCACCATCCCCGACGAGATGTACGTCTACCCGGTGACCCGCGGCGTCGCGCTGCCCGACAGTTGGGCCAAGTACGCACCCGTCCCGCCGAAGGCCGCCACGCTGCCCGCCGACCGCCTCGCCGACGAGCGCGACGGCTGGGTGCGGCAGTGGCGCCAGCTGATGGGGCGGTGACCTTCCGGGTGCTGCGCGGCGTCGCGCCCTCGGCCTCCCTCGGGCGGCTCGCCCTGCTGGCCGCGCCGCTGCTGTTCGTCGCGGTCTTCTTCGTCTGGCCTGTCGCCGCGATCATCGGGCGCGGGCTCTCGTCCGACGGTGTCTCCCTCTGGGAGGGCTTCACCGGTGCGGGCGGGCTGGGCCTGGTCTGGTTCACCGTCTGGCAGGCCGCGGCGTCGACGCTGCTCACCGTGGTCCTCGGGCTACCGCTCGCGTGGCTCACCGCGCGCGTGAGGTTCCGCGGGCAGTGGCTGGTCCGGGTGCTGGTGACGGTGCCCTTCGTGCTCCCGACCGTGGTCGTCGGCGTCGCCTTCCGGACGATGTTCGCGCCCGGCGGGGGCCTGGGCTTCCTCGGCCTGTCGGAAACGGTGTGGGCGGTGCTGCTCGCGCACGCCTACTTCAACGTCTCCGTGGTCGCGCGGATCGTCGGCGGCGTCTGGTCGGCCGTCGACCCGCGCGCCGAGCAGGCCGCGCGCACGCTCGGCGCCGGGCCGGCGCGCGCCTTCCTCACCGCCACGGCGCCCGCGCTGCTCCCGGCGATCGCGTCGGCGGCATCTGTGGTGTTCCTCTTCTGCGCCACGAGCTTCGGCATCGTCCTCGTGGTCGGCGGCAGCCGGCTGCGCACTCTCGAGACGGCGATGTACCAGGAGGTCGTCGGCGCCTTCGACCTGCGGACCGCGGCCCTGCTCGCGCTGGTGCAGATCGTGGTCGTGATCCTCGCCGTGACCCTCAGCGGGGCGCTGCGCGTGCGGGCCTCGCGTCCCTCCTCGGCGGCACGCCCGCAGCCCGCCCGGCCGGACGGCCCGGCTCGGATCGGCGTGCTCCTCGGCGTGCCGGCGGCCGTGGTGGCGTTGCTCTTCCCCCTGGCCGCGCTCCTGCTCCGTTCGCTGCATCCCGACCAGTCGGGCGCGCTGAGCCTGGACGCCTACCGCCGGCTGACCGCCGACATCGGCGGGGTGGTGCCGGCCAAGGCGCTGACGATGTCTCTGGTGACCGCCGCGCAGGCGGGTGCGATCGCGCTCGTCGTGGGAACTCTGGCTGCGCTGGCCATCTCGCGCTCGCGCGGCCTACTGAGCCGGTTCGCCGACGCGGTGGTGATGCTGCCGCTCGGGGTGAGCGCCGTGACCCTCGGTTTCGGCTACCTCCTTGCGCTGCAATCGCTCCCGACGGTGCGCGAGTCGCCCGCGGTGCTGCCCTTCGTCCAGGCGCTCGTCGCGCTGCCGCTGGTGGTGCGCGTGCTGGTGCCCGCGCTCGCCGCGGTCGACCCGCGGCAGCGGCAGGCGGCGGCCGTGCTCGGCGCGTCCCCGCTGCGCGTGTTCACCACGGTCGACCTGCCGGTCATCGGGCGATCCGTGGCCGTCGCCGCGGGGTTCGCGTACGTCGTTACGCTGGGGGAGTTCGGGGCGGCCAGCTTCCTGGTCCGGCCCGAGCAGATGACGCTGCCCGTGCTGATCGGCCGCATCTCCGGCCGTCCGGGGTGGGACAACGCCGCGCTGGCGGCGTCCTGCTCCGTGCTGCTCATCGTGGCGACGGTGCTGGTGATCGGGCTCGTCGAGGTGCTCCGCCGGGACGACACCGCGAGGGCCGAGTTCTGACCGGGCGCAGGGGGCGCGGCCGGGGATCCGCGAGAGGGGACTGCACGTGCTGACCATCGACCGCGTGAGCGTGCGGTACGGCGCCGAGACGGCGGTGCGCGAGGTCTCGCTCACCGTCGGGCATGACGCGACGGGAGCCGAGCCCCCGGACGGCCCGTCCGGGGGAGGCTCATCGGTGACTGCGCTGCTCGGCCCGTCGGGCTGCGGCAAGTCGACGCTGCTGCGCGCCGTCGCGGGTCTCGAGCCGCTGGCCTCCGGCCGCATCCTTCTGGACGGCGCCGACCTGGCCCGGGTGCCCACGCACAGGCGTGGGTTCGGCATGGTCTTCCAGGACGGCCAGCTGTTCGGGCACCGCGATGTGGCGGGCAACATCCGCTACGGCCTGCAGCGGCGGCACGTGCCGCGCGCCGAGGCCGACGCCCGGGTCGAGGAGCTGCTCGAGCTCGTCGGGCTGCCGGGCCTGGGGTCGCGCCCCGTCGGGGAGCTGTCCGGCGGCCAGCAGCAGCGCGTCGCCCTGGCCCGCGCGCTGGCCCCGCGCCCGCGGCTCCTGCTGCTGGACGAGCCGCTCTCGGCGCTGGACCGCCGGCTGCGCGACCGCCTCGTCGGCGACCTGCGCCGGATCCTCCGCGAGACCGCCACGCCCGCCCTGATCGTGACCCACGACCACGACGAGGCGGTGGAACTCGCGGACACCGTCGCCGTGCTCGACGCCGGCGAGATCGCCCAGGTCGACCGGCCCGCGCGGCTCTGGCGGCGTCCCCGCACGCCCGAGGTCGCGCGGTTCCTCGGCTACACCGTGCTGGTGGACGCGCAGGTCGAGCGCCAGCAGGCGACGTGCGCACTGGGGCAGGTCATCGTCGACTGCCCGGACGGGCGGTTCCAGCTGGGGCTGCGGCCCGGCTCCGTCGTGCTCCAGGCGCACGGGGTCCCGGCCCGCGTGGTGGGTTCGGTCCCGACCGCCGACGGAGTGCGGATCACCGTCGGCGTCGACACCGACGACGGCGAGCTGCTCGTCGAGGCGCTCGGCGACACCGCGCCCGCCGACGGAGAGATCGTGCGCGTCGCGCTCAACCCGCGGCGCGTGGCCGTGATCGGATAGGTCTCGTGACCGAGAACACGTCCCCGAGCCCGTTCGGCCCGCGCCAGGAGCGTGCGCTCCTCGCGATCGGCGAGACGCTGATTCCCGGATGGGACGGCGTACCGGGGCCGCGGGGCATCGACTACCTCGCGACCGTCGCGGCGATGGCGCAGCACAAGCTGCTGCCGCGCGAGCTGCGCGAGATGAAGATCTTCCTCGACCTGTGGGACACCCGCGGCATGGGGCTGGCCCACGGCATCGGCCCGCGCAGGTTCTCCGCCCTGCCCCATGGGGAGCGCGAGGCCGCCCTCCTTCGGTGGGGCGGTTCGACGGTGGCCGCGAAGCGCTCGATCTTCCAGGGCCTTCGCTCCTTGCTGATCGCCGCCTACTTCGTGGCGCCCGACGCGACCGCGGCGCGCGCCGCGATGGGCTACCCGGAGGCCTTCGGGCCCCTGCCCGATGCACCGCCGCGGCCGCTGACTCCGCTCGTCGTGACCGGCGACAGGTTGAGCGCCGACGTGGTGATCGTGGGCTCCGGCGCGGGCGGCGGCACCGCCGCGGCGGTGCTCGCCGCAGCGGGCCTCGACGTGCTGGTCCTGGAGAAGGGCGGCTATCACGACGACCGTGACTTCGGCCGTGGCGAGCTCGAGGCGCTGACCACCCTGTACTCGGGGCCACCCGCCTCCACCCTGGAGGGCCAGCTCGCCCTCATGTCCGGCGGCACCCTGGGCGGCGGCACCGTCGTCAACTGGACCACCTCCTTCGCCACCCCCGACCACGTGCGAGCGGAGTGGGCCGCGTACGGGGCGCGGCAGTTCGCCGGCGAGGAGTACACCCGCGCGCTCGCGGCCGTCCAGCGGAGGCTGTCGGTGAACCTCGAGCACGGCGCGATCGCCCACCGCGACGCGATCATGGAACGCGGCCTCGGCGCGCTGGGCCGGCACTGTGCCCCGATGCCGCGCAACGTTCTCGGCTGCGATCAGGGTGTCGAGTGCGGGCGGTGCGGCTACGGCTGCCGGATCGGCGCCAAACAGTCGGTGACGAAGACGTGGTTGCAGGACGCCGCCGACGCCGGGGCCCGCATCGTCGTCGAGGCCGACGTGCGGCGGGTGCGGGTCGCGCGTGGCCGCGCCACGGGTGTCGAGGTGGCGCTGGCGGACGGGAGGCGGGTCACCGTCGACGCCCGGGCCGTGGTGGTGTCCGCCGGCTCGATCCAGACCCCGGCACTGTTGCGTCGTTCCGGGCTGCGCAACGAGCGGATCGGGGCGAACCTGCGGTTGCACCCCGCGACCGCGGTGGCCGGCCGCTTCGACGAGGACATCCGGCCGTGGGAGGGCGGGCTGCAGACCCGCTACTCCACCGAGCACGCCGACCTCGACGGCCGCGGTTACGGCGTGATCTACGAGACGGGGCCCATGCATCCTGGGGCCGCCGTCGCCTTCCAGCCCTGGCACTCCGCGGCCCACCTCGCCGACGACATGCGGTCCCTGCGCCGCACCGGGGTGGTGGGCGTGATCCTGCGCGACACCGGCGCGGGCAGGGTCACCGTCGGGCGCGACGGCGAGCCCGTGGCGCACTACCGGATCAGCGACTACGACGCCCGTCATCTGCACCGTGGGGTGGTGGGCGCCGCCGAGATCCTCGCCGCCGCCGGCGCGACGGCGCTCCGCACCGCGCATCAGGTGCGCGTGGCGGTGGACCTCGCCGACGCGGTCGACGCCGCCGGACGCGCGGACCGCATCGCCGACCTCGCCGGCCGGGCGCACGCGCAGGGCTACGCCCCGGCGAGATGCATGATGGCCGCGCTGCACATCATGGGTACCGCCGCGATGGGCGGCAGCCGGCAGACCTCGGCGACCGACCCCGACGGTGCGACCTGGGAGGTGCCGAACCTCGTCGTCGCGGACGCGTCGTGCTTCCCCACCCCGAGCGGCGTGAACCCGATGATCTCCATCGAGGCGATCGCGCACATGAACGCCTCCCGCCTCGCGGCGCGCCTGACCTGACGGGTCCGCCGGTCCGACGGTGCGCCGTCCGACCGCCGGTCGCGCGCGGGGTCAGGGCCGGGGCGCGTGTGCGGGGAAGTACCAGTCGGGCAGGGGGCCGGGGCGCAGGGTCGTCGCGTCGCCGGGCCGGGTGAGGGTGAAGACGGCGCGCTGGATGCGCGGGATGCGATCCATGTCGTCCGCGATCGTGGCGAGCCGGGCCGCGACCTGCGACTCCGGCAGGTCACCCTCTAGGTCGACGGCGGCGACGAGGAACAGGCGATCGGCGCCGACCCACTCCATGTGCAGGAAGCTCACCTGCTTGATGTCCGGGTGCGCGAGCAGTGCCTCGAGTATGTGGTTGCGGGCCAGGGGCGTCGCCTCCTCACCCGTGAGGAAATCCATGTTGCGCCGGATCAGGAAGACGGCGACGACGCCGAGCAGGATCCCGACGGCGATCGACCCGATCGCGTCCCACACCGAGTTCCCGGTGATCTGGTGCAGAGCCAGCGCGGTCGCGGCGATGACGATGCCGATCAGGGCGCTGAGGTCCTCCGCGAAGACCGAGCGCAGCACCGGGTTGGACGTGATCCGCACGTAGCGCAGCGGATGCATCATGCGCTCCTGCGCGCCGGCCCTGGTCTGCCGCAGGGCCTGGAGGAACGACGTGCCCTCCAATACGAACGCGATGGCGAGCACCGCGTAGGCCCAGCCGTAGTCCGAGGTCTCCTCGGGCGCGGCCAGCGCCGAGACGCCGTGCCACACCGACACCGCCGCGCCGACGCTGAACAGGCCGAACGCCGCGAACATCGACCAGACGTAGCCGGACCGGCCGTAGCCGAAGGGATGCGACGGGTCCGCGGGCTTCGCGGCGCGCCGGGCGCCGATGAGCAGGAAGACCTCGTTGCCCGTGTCGGCCCACGAGTGCGCGGCCTCGGCGACCATCGCCGCCGAGCCGGTGACCACCGCCGCGACCGACTTCGCCACCGCGATGAGCACGTTGGCACCGAACGCGATGAGCACCGTCAGCAGGCTCTCGTCGTGGGACCCGTCCTGTGCGTCGTCGCTCATGCTGCCGATCGTAGGCCCGCGGGTGACGCGCGCCGGGCATGATGGTGGTCATGGGTGCATTCGATCCGTACGTCGCCGCCGACCGCCGTTACGAGGGCGTTCCGTACCGTCGCGTAGGGGAGTCGGGGCTCAAGCTCCCGGCCGTCTCGCTCGGCCTCTGGCACAACTTCGGCGACGACAAGCCGCTGCAGACCCAGCGCGACATCCTGCGCCGCGCGTTCGACCTCGGGGTGAATCACTTCGACCTCGCGAACAACTACGGGCCGCCGCCCGGCAGCGCCGAGCGGAACTTCGGCACGCTGCTCGCCGAGGACTTCCGGCCCTACCGGGACGAGCTGATCATCTCGTCGAAGGCGGGCTGGGACATGTGGCCGGGACCGTACGGCTTCGGCGGCTCCCGCAAGTACCTGCTCGCCTCGCTGGACCAGTCGCTGGGGCGCATGGGGCTCGACTACGTGGACGTCTTCTACAGCCACCGGCCGGATCCCGAGACGCCGCTCGAGGAGACCATGGGCGCACTGCACCACGCCGTGACCTCGGGCAAGGCGCTGCACGTGGGGATCTCCTCGTACAGCGCGGAGCTCACCGCTCGCGCGCAGGAGATCATGCGTGATCTCGGCACCCCGCTGCTCATCCACCAGCCGTCCTACTCGATGCTCAACCGCTGGGTCGAGCGGCCCGACCCCGCGGGCGGCGCGGAGGCTCCCTCGTTGCTCCGGACCACCGCCGCCGAGGGGATGGGCGTCATCGCCTTCTCGCCGCTCGCGCAGGGCCTGCTCACGAACCGCTACCTCGGTGGCGTACCGGAGGACTCGCGCGCCGCCGCCGGCAAGAGCCTCTCCAGCGGGATGCTGTCGCAGGAGAATCTCATGCGGGTGCGCGGCCTCGCCGACCTCGCCGCGGCGCGCGGGCAGACGCTCGCGCAGATGGCGATCGCGTGGGTGCTGCGCACCCCGGCCGTGACCTCCGCACTCATCGGCGCGTCCAGCGTCGCGCAGCTCGAGGACAGCGTGGGTGCGGTGGCGAACCTCGACTTCTCCGACGCCGAGCTCGCGGCGATCGACGAGTTCGCCGTGGACGGCGGCGTGAACATCTGGTGGGGCGCCACCGAATCGACGTCGTGATCGGGGGCGCACCCGGCTCGGGAACGGGCACCGTCGGGCGGGTGTACGCGGGCGCCGACGCGCGGACCCGGCACGCCGAGCGCCTCGCGCGCCTGGAGGACGCGGGGCTGGAGCTCTTCGCGACCGCGGGCTACCAACAGACGACGGTGGCCGCGATCTGCGAGCTCGCCAGGGTCTCGCGCCGGCACTTCTACGAGCAGTTCGACGATCGGGAGGCGCTGCTGCGGCACCTGTACGACGGGGTGCAGGCGCGGGGGCGCGCTGCTGTCGCGGCGGCGCTGGCCGACGGTGCCTCCGGCGCGGGCCCGCAGGCCGTACGGGACCTGGTGTCCCGCGGTCTGGCCGCGTACATCGACGCGGTGCTCGCCGACCCCCGCGGCCTGCGGGTCGCGTTCGTGGAGGTGGTGAGCGTGAGCGCGGAACTCGAGCGATTCCGGATGCACAATCGCGCGGCCTGGGCCGCGATGGTGCGTGCCGCGGCCGAGGAGGCGGGCGCCCGCGCGGCCGCGCCCTGGGCCTACGCGGCGTTCATCCCCTCGGTCAACGAGTTCCTCATGGCGTGGTGGCAGCACTCCGACGACCACTCCGACCCCGCCGAACTGGTGAGCGTCCTGACGTCCATCCTGACGGACCTGCTGGTGGGCGCACCGTCGGACTGAGGCTCGGCGGAACCGCCCGGCCGTGCACCGTCAGGCGGCCCGGGTGCGGTTCGGGTTGTCGCGCACGGACTTCAGGGACTTCTTGAGGTCCTTCTTGGAGGCGCCGTCCGCGGCCAGGCGATTGAGTTTGTGGATCACCACGGGGCATTTCATGCACCGCGTCTTCTTACGGCAGCACTTCTTCTTGGGCTTGCTGCCCACGAGTTCGTGCGCCTTGGTCTTACTCACCTCAATAGGTTAGCGCAACCTAATGAGAACTTGTCAATCGTCACACCGGCGCTCTGCGATTCGGGCCGGACCGCCTGTTCCCCCTAAACTGGTATCGACCAGGCGTGTCCGCACGTCCCTTTTTCGTGTCCGCGAGACGCGCTCCGTCACGACGGGGCCGCCCGCGTGCGCGGACGCCAACCGCAGGAGAACCCTTGTGAGCCAGCCCAGCTTCCGCAACGTCGCCATCGTCGCGCACGTCGACCACGGGAAGACCACCCTTGTCGATGCGATGCTGCGGCAGTCCGGCGCCTTCGGTGAGCGCGCCGAGCTCGTCGACCGCGTGATGGACTCGGGCGACCTCGAGAAGGAGAAGGGCATCACGATCCTGGCGAAGAACACGGCCGTCCACCGTGTGAACGCCGACGGCACCACCACCGTCATCAACGTGATCGATACCCCCGGCCACGCCGACTTCGGCGGCGAGGTCGAGCGCGGCCTGTCGATGGTCGACGGCGTCGTCCTGCTCGTGGACGCCTCCGAGGGCCCGCTCCCGCAGACCCGCTTCGTGCTGCGCAAGGCGCTCGCCGCCTCGCTGCCCGTGATCCTGGTGGTCAACAAGACCGACCGCCCCGACGCCCGCATCGAGGAGGTCGTCACCGAGGCCCAGGACCTGCTGCTCGACCTCGCGTCCGACCTGTCCGACGAGGCCGCGGAGGCCGCCGAGCTGGCGCTCGGGCTGCCCGTGATCTACGCCTCGGGCCGCGAGGGCAAGGCGTCGACCACTGCGCCGGCGAACGGCGAGGTCCCGGACGCCGAGAACCTCGACGAGCTGTTCGAGATCCTGCACGACCACATCCCGGCGCCCAAGGGCGACCCGGCCGCCCCGCTGCAGGCGCACGTGACCAACCTCGACGCGTCGGCCTTCCTCGGCCGCCTCGCCCTGGTCCGTATCCACAACGGCACCCTGCGCAAGGGTCAGACCGTGGCCTGGATGCGCGAGGTCGACGGCGAGCCGGTGGTCACCAACGCCAAGGTCACCGAGCTGCTGGCCACCGACGGCGTCGAGCGCAAGCCCGCCGAGGAGGCCGTCGCCGGCGACATCGTGGCCGTCGCGGGCTTCCCGGAGATCATGATCGGCGACACCCTCGCCGACCTCGACAACCCCGTCGCGCTGCCCCGGATCACGGTCGACCAGCCCGCCATCTCGGTGACCATCGGCACCAACACGTCGCCGCTGGTCGGCAAGGTCTCGGGCCACAAGCTGACCGCCCGCATGGTCAAGTCGCGCCTCGACTCCGAGCTCATCGGCAACGTCTCGCTCAAGGTCCTCGACATCGGCAAGCCCGACCAGTGGGAGGTGCAGGGCCGCGGCGAGCTGGCGCTGGCCATCCTCGTCGAGCAGATGCGCCGCGAGGGCTTCGAGCTGACCGTCGGCAAGCCCCAGGTGGTCACGCGCAAGGTCGACGGCAAGGTGCACGAGCCCTTCGAGCACCTCACCATCGACGTCCCCGAGGAGTACCTCGGGTCGGTCACCCAGCTGCTCGCGAACCGTCGCGGCCGCATGGAGACCATGGCGAACCAGGGCACCGGCTGGGTCCGCATGGAGTTCGTCGTCCCGTCGCGCGGCCTCATCGGCTTCCGCACCGACTTCCTCACCGAGACCCGCGGCACCGGCATCGCCAACGCCGTCTTCCACGAGTACGCGCCGTGGGCCGGCGAGATCCGCGCCCGGCACACCGGCTCGCTGGTCTCGGACCGCCAGGGCAGCGTGACCCCGTTCGCCATGATCCAGCTGGCCGACCGCGGCACCTTCTTCGTCGAGCCGGGCGCCGACACCTACGAGGGCATGGTCGTGGGCATCAACCC
Source organism: Tsukamurella sp. NPDC003166 (assembly GCF_040611135.1). Taxonomy (NCBI): domain Bacteria; kingdom Bacillati; phylum Actinomycetota; class Actinomycetes; order Mycobacteriales; family Tsukamurellaceae; genus Tsukamurella; species Tsukamurella sp. NPDC003166. Next base: position 15,589 of record NZ_JBEXNL010000022.1, on the reverse strand, counting down.
CCGCGCCGAGGACCTCGACATCAACGTCACCAAGGAGAAGAAGCTGACCAACATGCGTCAGTCCTCCGCGGATGTGATGGAGACCCTCGCCAAGCCCATCAAGCTCGAGCTCGAGGCCGCGATGGAGTTCTGCGCCGGCGACGAGTGCGTCGAGGTCACGCCCGAGGTCGTCCGGGTGCGTAAGGTGCACCTGAACGCCACCGAGCGCGCCCGCGAGCGGTCGCGCGCCAAGTCTCGGGACCAGTCCGCGGGCTAGGCCCCCGGGTCCGCCTCCCGGAGGGCTCCGGGGCGGCGGTGGCACGGCCCGACGGTGACCGGTTCGGGCGGGAACGACAGCGAGCGGAGGAGGCGCGGTGCGGCGGAGGTCCCTGGGGCTGGCGGTGTCGTCGGCCCTCCTGGCGGCGACCCTCACCGCGTGCGTCGCGGACCCGCCCCCGGCGGTCCCGGGGTCGGAGACCTCCGCGCCGCCGCAGGTGCCCACCGCGACCGGCGCCACCGTGCAGGTCGCGATCGACGGCCTGGGGGCGGGGTTCAACCCGCATCTGGCGTCGAACTCGTCGGCCGCGGCGCGGGCGCTCGCGGCGATGACGCTGCCCAGTGTGTTCCGGGAGACCAGGGCCCCGGACGGCCGGGTGGTGCTGGCCCAGAACACCGACCTGATCCCGACCATCGAGCACCCGGCGCCGCTCCAGATCGCCTACACCATCCGGCAGGACGCGCAGTGGTCCGACGGTGCGCCGATCGCGGCCGAGGACTTCGTCTACCTGTGGCAGTCGATGATCACCGCCCCGGACACCGTCGGCTCGGCCCCCTACCGGCAGATCGAATCGGTGGCGTCCGGCGCCGGCGGCAAGCGGGTCATCGTCACGCTCAAAGCCCCCCTCCCGGGGTGGCGCACGCTGTTCCAGAACCTGCTCCCCAGCCACCTCGTCAAGGGCTCACCCGGCGGCTTCAACGGCGCGATGCGCGAGAAGATCCCGGCATCCGGCGCGGGCTACCTGGTCAAGAAGGTGGACGTCGCGCGGGACGAGGTGACCCTCGAGCGCAACGACCGCTACTGGATGAAGCCGGCCCTCGTCGACCGCATCGTGCTGCGCAAGGGCGGCAGCGACACGCAGCTCGCCAACTCGGTGCGCACCGGCGACGTCCAGGTGGTCTCGGTTCACGGCGGACCGTCGTTGTTGGCCCAACTGACCTCGATCTACCAGGTCCGCGCGGTCGAACAGGTCGACCCGCGCGTGCTGTCCCTGACGCTGAACACCCGCTCGAAGTTCCTCACCGATGTCGCGGTGCGGCGGGCCCTGCTCGATGCGGTGAACGTCGACCTGCTCACCACGGTCGGCTCCGGCGGCGACACGGTCCGGCCCGCCCGGGCGCAGGTGTTGGCACCGTCGGACCCGGGATACGCGCCGACGATGCCGGCCCGGCCCCCGGCGGCCGAGGCCAAGGCCAAGCTGGAGACGGCGCTCGCGGCGGCGGGCTATTCGCTGCAGACCGCGCCGATCCCGCCGAGCCAGAGCGTGCCGCCCACGCCGCCCCCGCCCGCCAGCACCACCGCGCCGTCCACGAGCGCGGATCCGTCGGCGCTGCCGGTGCCGCCGTCCCCGTCGCCGGGGGAGAGCGTGCAGCAGTACGTGCGCGACGGGGTGCCGATGTTCCTGCGGATCGGCGTGCCGCAGGGCAATGTCCCCGCGTTCGCGGTGGCCAGCAATGCCACCGATCAGTTGCGTGCGATGGGCGTCTTCGCGTCCGTGGTCGCGCTCGACCCGCAGGTGGTGGCCGGGACGGCCCTGCTCGACGGTGCCGTCGACGCGGTGGTCGGCTGGTCGGGGACGGGCCCGACGCCCGTCGAGCGGTTCGCGGCCCGGGTCGCGTGCCCCGCGCCGCCCTCGGAGGATTCCGGGCGGGCCGCTACCACGACCCCCGAGGCGCCGAATCTCGAGAACGACCCCGCCGCGACCACGGTCGGTGGCAACCTGGCCGGCCTGTGCGACGCCGATCTGCAGAGCCTGGCCCGCGAGGGGCTGCGCGGCGGCGCCGTCGACCTCGGCGCGATCGACGCCGACCTGTGGTCCCGGGCCACGGTCCTGCCGATCCTGCAGGACGTCACCCTCTCGGCCGTGGGGCCGATGGTGCAGGGGGTCACCCTCGAGGGGCCACCGCAGGACGGCGTGTTCAGCGGCGTCGAGGGATGGGCCCGGAAGTGACTCCACCCGACGCCGCACCGCGGCGGCTGCTGCTGGTGCACGCGCATCCCGACGACGAGACCATCACCACCGGCGGCACGATCGCCCGCTACCTGGCCGAGGGGGCCGAGGTGACGGTGGTGACCTGCACGCTGGGCGACGAGGGCGAGGTCATGGAGCCCCGGTTCGCGCAGCTGACCCCCGACAACGCGGACCAGCTCGGCGGATACCGGATCGGCGAGCTGACCGCCGCACTCGCTGCGCTCAGCGACCCGGCGGGGCCCGTGCTGCGGCCGCTGTTCCTGGGCGGCATGGGACGCTGGCGCGACTCCGGCATGGCGGGGACCCCGGCGGCGGAGCACCCGCGCGCCTTCGCGACCGCCGTCGCGTCCGCGCAGCCCGACGGTGGGCCGGTGGCGGCGCTGGCGGGGATCCTTCGGGAACGGCGGCCGCAGGTCGTCGTGACCTACGACGAGGTCGGCGGCTACGGCCACCCCGACCACATCGCCGCGCACGCCGTGACGCACGCGGCGGTCGAGGCGGCGGCGGATCCGTCGTTGCCGGGCGAGCCGTGGCGGGTCGCGAAGCTGTACTGGACGGTCACGGCGCGCGGCGACCTCGACGCCGGGCTCGACGCTCTGCGCGGCGCCCGGTTGCCCGCGGACTGGCGCGTGGCCGCCCCCGACGAGTTGCCCGCCCACGACGAGGCCGTCGTGACGGCCCGGATCGACGCGTCCGCCGTTGCGGATCGCAAGGTGGCCGCGCTCCGTGCGCACGAGACCCAGCTGGCGGTGGACCCGACCGGGATCGCGTTCGCCCTCACCAACCGGATCGCGCAGCCGGTGTTCCACGAGGAGGCCTTCGTGCTCGCCCGCGGCGTCGCCGCGCCCGGGCCGGACGGTGTCGAGCGCGACCTGTTCGCGGGGATCACGTGATGGCGCCGCTGGACCGCGTGCTGCTCGGCGTGGCGGTCCTCGGCGGCGCCGTCTGCGCCGTGGGGGCCACGATGTACCTGTACACCTACGTGGGGTCCGTGCCGCTGCCTCTGTCGGCGGTGGTGTTCGGCGCGTTCCTGTCGCTGATCTCGGTCGCGGCGCGCCGACTCGGGGGAGAGTCCTTCCACGCTGCGCTTCCCGTGATCGCATTCCTCGTCGTGATCGTCGCGTTCCTGCTGGGTGGGCCCGGGAGCAGCACCGTCTTCTACGACTGGCGGCTGCTCCTCGTCGTGGTTTGTGGAATCGGGATGCCGGTCGCTGCGGGATACCTGGCATCATCGGAAGAGTGACGGACGCTTCTGAGCAGACCCCCGCTCTCCTCCCGGTGCCCTCGGTGCCGAAACGAGCGGTGGAGCCGTACGTGCCGACGGCGTCGGCGATGCGCCGCGCCCTGCGCCGTGCCCGCGACGGCGCCGTGCTCAACGTCGACGAGGCCCAGGTCCTCCTCGCCGCCCGCGGCGAGGACCTCGAGGACCTCTGTCGCTCGGCCGCGCGGGTGCGCGATGCGGGCCTGCTCGAGGCGGGGCTCACGGGGGCCGACGGTACGCCGCAGGTCACCTACAGCAAGAAGGTCTTCATCCCCATCACGCGGCTGTGCCGCGACCGGTGCCACTACTGCACCTTCGTGACGGTGCCCGGCAAGCTGGCCGCCGAGGGGCACGGCGCCTACATGGAGCCCGACGAGATCCTCGAGGTCGCGCGCCGCGGCGCCGAGCTGGGCTGCCACGAGGCGCTGTTCACGCTGGGCGACCGGCCCGAGGACCGCTGGGAGGCGGCGCGGACCTGGCTCGACGAGCGCGGCTACGACTCCACGCTGGACTACGTGCGGGCCATGGCCATCCGGGTGCTGGAGGAGACGGGGCTGCTGCCGCACCTCAACCCGGGCGTCATGAGCTGGGAGGAGCTCTCCCGGCTCAAGCCCGTCGCACCGTCGATGGGGATGATGCTCGAGACCACCTCCGAGCGGCTGTTCACCGAGAAGGGGCAGCCGCACTACGGCTCGCCCGACAAGGACCCGGCGGTCCGGCTGCGCACCCTCACCGACGCGGGCCGCCTCTCGGTGCCCTTCACGACGGGCCTGCTCATCGGCATCGGCGAGGACGAGCGCGAGCGCGCCGAGTCGATCATGGCCATCCGCAAGGTGCACAAGGCCTTCGGCCACGTGCAGGAGGTCATCATCCAGAACTTCCGCGCCAAGCCCGATACCGCCATGCGGTCGGTGGAGGACGCGGACCTCGAGGTCTACCGCGCGGCGATCGCCGTGACCCGCATGGTGCTGGGCCCGGCGATGCGGGTGCAGGCGCCGCCGAACCTCGTCTCCGCGGACGAGTGCCGGCTGCTGCTCGAGGCGGGCGTGGACGACTGGGGCGGCGTCTCGCCCGTGACCCCGGACCACGTCAACCCCGAGCGCCCGTGGCCCGACCTCGATGCGCTCGCCGCGATCACCGCCGACGCGGGATTCGACCTGCGGCAGCGGCTCACGGCGCAGCCCAAGTACGTGCGCGCGGGCAATCCGTGGATCGACCCGCGCGTCGCGCCGCACGTCGCCGCGCTCGCGGACCCGGAGACGGGGCTCGCCGACGCTGCCGCGATGCCCGTCGGGTTGCCCTGGCAGGAGCCGGACGAGGAGTGGGCGTCGTCGGGGCGCACCGATCTCAACACCGCGATCGACATCGACGGCCGGAACACCGACACCCGTTCGGACCTCGGTTCGGCGTTCGGCGACTGGGAATCCGTGCGCGAGCAGGTCCTGTCTCTGTCGGCGCCCGCGAAGGTCGAGTCGGACGTGCTCTCGGCCCTGCGCGCGGCCGAGAAGAACCCGGGCGGGCTGTCGGACGATCAGTACCGGGCCCTCGCCTACGCCGACGACGCCGGACTGGAAGCCCTGGTGGCGCTGGCGGATCAGCTGCGCAAGGACGCCGTCGGCGACGTGGTGACCTATGTGGTCAACCGGAACATCAACTTCACGAACATCTGTTACACCGGCTGCCGGTTCTGCGCCTTCGCGCAGCGCAAGGGCGATGCCGATGCCTTCACGTTGTCCATGAAGGAGGTCGCCGACCGCGCCGAGGAGGCGTGGCAGGTGGGCGCCACCGAGGTCTGCATGCAGGGCGGCATCGACCCGGACCTGCCCGCCACCGGGTACGCCGACCTGGTGCGCGCCGTCAAGGATCGCGTGCCCGGAATGCACGTGCACGCCTTCAGCCCGATGGAGATCGTCAACGGTGCCGCCCACTCGGGCGAGTCCGTGCGGGACTGGCTGATCGGGCTCCGCGAGGCGGGCCTGGATACGATCCCCGGTACCGCCGCGGAGATCCTCGACGACGAGGTGCGGTGGGTGCTCACCAAGGGCAAGCTGCCCACCTCCGCGTGGATCGACGTGGTGACCACCGCGCACGAGGTGGGCATCCGGTCCAGCTCGACGATGATGTACGGCCACGTCGACAACCCGTCGCACTGGGTGACGCACCTCAACGTGCTGCGCGACATCCAGGACCGTACAGGCGGTTTCACCGAGTTCGTGCCGCTGCCCTTCGTGCACCAGAGCGCGCCGTTGTACCTGGCCGGCGCGGCGCGGCCGGGGCCGACCAAGCGCGACAACCGCGCCGTGCACGCGCTGGCGCGGGTCATGCTGCACGGCCGGATCGATCACGTCCAGACCTCCTGGGTGAAACTGGGCACGGCGGGCACGCAGGCGATGCTGCAGGGTGGCGCGAACGACCTGGGTGGCACCCTGATGGAGGAGACGATCTCGCGGATGGCGGGGTCGGCGCACGGATCGGAGAAGACGGTGGCGGAACTGCACGCGATCGCGAACGGCATCGGGCGCCCGGCGCGCGAGCGGACCACCACGCACGCGCAGCGGGGTGCCGCGTGAACGCGCTGGAGCCGCGGGGCGGTGCCGTGACGGGCGAGGTGACCGATCTGGAGCTCGCGCGCACCGTCGGGGTGTTCGTCGCGGTGGCCCGGCCCGCGGTGGCCGGGGCGCGGTTCGTCTCCACGCTCGCCGGCCTGACGCCGATCCCGGTGGTCAACGACTACCTCAAGCGCGATGCGAACGGTCGTTCCCGGTGGTGGGTCATCCCCGTCGGCGCGGTGTCGACGGTGGCGGTGGCCTGGCCGGGCGCGCTCGGCATCGTCGCGCGACTGCTGCCGGTGCAGACGTACCTGGGATTCGCCAACCAGACCGTCGTGGTCGTGGGCATCGCGGGCGAGCACGGCGTCGATCAGGTACCGGAGCAGATCGACCTCGTCGCGCGGGTGCTCTCGCGCCGGCAGATCGACTCCCGTGCGCTGCTGGGTGACCGGCCCGGCTTCCAGGACCTCGTACCCGTGCGCGCGACCGCCGACAAGGCGCGCGGCGGCGTGTTCTCCGCGTTCGGCGCGGTCCGCGACGTGCTGCACACCGTGAAGTCGGCGCGCTCGGCGCTCGAGTCCCGCCCGCGGCCCGCCGGCGTCTTCGACACCCTCGGTAGGCTGCCCGTCGTCGGTGCGGTGGCGGGTTACGTGGGCGAGTTCGCGACGCTGCGCGTCGTCGAGGCCCGCGCGTCCGACGGTGCCAAGATCCTCGGCCTGGAGGCGGTGTTCGCCGGAAACGCGGCCCCGTCGGGTGTCGAGGCGGACCCCGAGCCCGAGGCGTAGCCCCGATTCCCGTCGGTCGGCGGCGCTAGACTCGCGACATGACCGCAGCTCGGAGAGTCGACTTGATGTCGCTGGACGACTGGCGTGCCTTGGGGGAGGACACGTCGGGGCGGTCGGAGCTTCAGGAGGGGGTCCTGATCGTGTCTCCGAGTCCGGTGCCGAGGCATCAGAAGGCGGGTTTTCGACTCGGTTTGGCGCTACACCCGCAGGTACCCGACGGCGTCGAGATCGTGCCGGATGTCGACGTCATCGTGGCGAGCGGGTTCCCGCCGACCGTGCGTCGTCCGGATCTCGTGATCGTGACGGCGAGCACCGAGACGGACATCGTCGCCGCAGATGTGGTGCTCGTCGTCGAGATCCTCTCGCCCGGCACCCGTCGCCAGGATCTGGTGACCAAGCGCAGCGAGTACGCCGACGCGGGCATCCCGCACTACTGGATCGTCGACCTCGACGGCGGCCCGAGCATCGAGGCCCTCACACTCCGCGACGGCCAATACGAAGGTGCAACGTCCACAGGTGAATTCACGACCACGGTGCCTTTCGGACTCCGCGTGGACCTGACCGCACTGATCTGACGAGGGACGGGCGAGGGCAACGCCGTCGAGCGCATCGGACGACCGAGCCGCTAGGCGAGTGGAGGAGGTCTAAGCGAGCGGCGATTGCCCTCGCCCGGCCCGGAGCCCTCCACCCTGCGGGCCCCGAGCGCACCGTCGGGAAACTACGAGATGAGGCCGACGACGGTGGCGGAGATGAACGAGACCAGGGTCGCGCCGTAGAGCAGCTTGAGGCCGAACTTCGCGATCTGGTCGCCCTGTTCGGGCGCCAGGGATTTCGCGGCGCCGGCGATGATGCCGATCGAGCTGAAGTTCGCGAACGACACCAGGAAGGTCTGGACGATCGCGGTGGCGCGCTCGCTCATCACCACGGCGCCGCCGGGGTTCTGCGGCGTGAAGGACAGCATGGCCACGAACTCGTTGCTGACGAGCTTGGTGGCCATGATCTGGCCGGCCTGGACGCTCTCGCCCCAGGGGACGCCCGTGAGCCACGCCAGGGGCGCGAAGATGTGGCCCAGCACGTCCTGGAAGGTCGTGCCGTTGAACACCCACGCGAACAGGCCGTTGACGAGCGCCAGCAGCGCGACGAAGCCGATCAGCATGGCGGCCACCGTGAGTGCGACCTTCGCGCCGTCCATGATGTACTCGCCGAGCATCTCGAAGAAGGACTGTTTCTTCTGCTCGGGGGCGGCGAAGACGTCGTCCTCGGGTGCGACCTCGTAGGGGTTGAGCAGGGAGACGACGATGAACGCGCCGAACAGGTTCAGCACGATCGCGGCGACGACGTACTTCGGCTGGATCATCACCATGTACGAGCCGACGATCGACATCGACACCGTCGACATCGCCGACGCGGAGAGCGTGTACAGCCGGTTCGCCGGCAGGGTCGGCAGGATCTTCTTGATCGCGATGAAGTTCTCGGACTGTCCGATGATCGCGGAGCTCACCGAGTTGAACGACTCCAGCTTCGGCATGCCCGTGATCTTCGACAGGACCAGGCCGAGGTACTTGATGATCAGCGGCAGCAGCTTGATGAACTGCAGGATGCCGATCAGTGACGAGATCACGATGATCGGCAGGAGCACGTTCATGAAGAACGGGCCGGCGCCGTCGGGGTTGGTCTTGAAGTCGACGAGGCCGCCGAAGACGAACGAGGTGCCCTCGTGCGCGTACCCGAGCAGGTTCTTGAAGCCCCGCGAGAGCCAGTCGATCACGGACTTGCCGATGGGGGTCTTCAGCATGATCAGGCCCAGTACGAACTGGATCGCGAGCATGCCCAGGATGTAGGGCGCCTTCTTCTTCAGAAGGGCCGTGTTCCGCGTGGGCAGGTACGCGAGGAACAGGAAGACGAGCAATCCGAACACACCGACGATTACGTGCACGAGTGAATGAAATCACACCCCGGCAAGTTAGGCGACACTTCTTTGTGACACGTTCCAGCGGCGCGGAATACTGTCGGGTGGAAGCAGTCGGTGCGAAGGAGATGACAGGTGACGTACACCATCGCAGAGCCCTGTGTGGATGTGCTCGACAAGGCATGTATCGAGGAGTGCCCCGTCGACTGTATCTACGAGGGCAACCGGATGCTGTACATCCAGCCCGATGAGTGCGTGGACTGCGGTGCCTGCGAGCCCGTGTGCCCCGTCGAGGCCATCTTCTACGAGGACGACGTGCCGGACGAGTGGGCCGAGTACGTGAGCGCGAACATCGATTTCTTCGACGAGATCGGTTCGCCCGGCGGCGCCGCCAAGCAGGGGAAGATCGACTACGACCACCCCTTCATCAAGGCGCTCCCGCCCATGAACACCGACACCGAGCACTGACGTGTCGCGCGTGCCCGTGGCGTCCGGCCTGCCGGACTTCCCGTGGGACACCCTCGCGGACGCGAAGGCGAAGGCCGCGGCGCACGTCGGCGGCATCGTCGATCTCTCGGTGGGCACCCCGGTCGACCCGGTCGCCGAGCCGATCCGCGCCGCGCTCTACGAGGGCTCCGCGTTCCCGGGCTACCCGGCCACCATCGGCACCGCCGCCCTGCGGGAGGCCGCCGCGGCGGCGCTGAGCCGTCGCTACGGGACCGTGGCGCTGCCGGAGAACGCGATCCTGCCCGTGATCGGGACGAAGGAGGCGATCGCGCAGCTGCCGTCGCAACTCGGGCTCGGAAGCGGCGACGTGGTCGTCATCCCCGAGGTCGCCTACCCGACCTACGAGGTGGGTGCTCTGCTCGCCGGGGCGCGGCCGGTGCGGGCCGACGGTACCGCCCAGCTCGGCCCGGAGCGGCCCGCCCTGGTGTTCGTGAACTCGCCCTCGAACCCGACCGGCAAGGTGCTCGGCGTCGACCACCTGCGCAAGGTGGTGCAGTGGGCGCGCGAGCGCGGCGCGATCGTCGCCTCCGACGAGTGCTACCTGGGCCTGGCCTGGGAGGCCGAGCCCGTCTCGGTGCTCGATCCCCGGGTCTGCGACGGCGACACGACCGGCCTGATCGCGATCCACTCGCTCTCGAAGACCTCGAACCTGGCCTCGTACCGCGCGGGCTTCCTCGCGGGCGACCCCGCGCTCATCGCCGAGCTGGCCGCGGTGCGCAAGCACGCGGGCGCCATCGTGCCCTTCCCGGTGCAGGCCGCGATGGCCTACGCCCTCTCGGTGGACGAGCACGAGGCGGAGCAGCGCGCCCGCTACGCCGCCCGCCGCGCGGTGCTGCTGCAGGCAGTCCGCGGCGCGGGCTTCACCGTGGACCACTCCGAGGCCGGGCTGTACCTGTGGTCGACGCGCGGCGAGCCCTGCCGTGACACCGTCGACTGGCTCGCCGAGCGGGGCATCCTCGCCGCGCCGGGCGAGTTCTACGGCCCGCAGGGCGCGCAGCACGTGCGCATCGCGATGACCGCGACCGACGAGCGGATCGCCGCCGCCGCCGAACGTCTGGCCTGATCGGCGGGCGGACGGACGGCGCGCCTCAGCGGTAGATCGTCTGCAGGTTCGTGTACGCCGCCAGGCCCTCGGGGCCCAGCTCCCGCCCCATGCCGCTCGACTTCACGCCACCGAACGGGGCGACGGGATCGGGGATGTACCGGTTCACGCCGATCGTGCCGGTCTGCACGCGCCGGGCGACCGCCGCGCCGCGGTCCGGGTCGGAGGTCCAGACGGTGCCGCCCAGGCCGTACTCGGACGAGTTGGCCAGGGCGATCGCGTCGTCGACGTCGTCGTAGGCGATGACCGAGAGCACCGGGCCGAAGATCTCCTCGCGCGAGGTCACCGCCACGTTCTCGGCGTCCGCGAACACCGTCGGCTCGACGAACCAGCCCCGGTCGCGACCGGGGCGCCCGCCCCCGACGGTGAGCCGCGCACCGTCGGCGATGCCCCGGGCGATGTAGCCCTCCACGCGCTCGCGTTGGTTCCGGGTGGCCAGCGGGCCGATCTGCGTGGTCTCGTCGGCGGCGTCGCCGACCTGCAGTGACTGGGCGAACGCGGTGAAGGTGTCGACCACCTCGCTGTAGCGGGAGCGGGGCGCGAGGACGCGGGTGCCGAGGAAGCAGGTCTGCCCGTTGTTGAGCATCGTCGAGGTGAACAGGCCCTCGCCGATGGTGCCGAGGTCGAGGTCGGCATCGTCGAGCACGATCGCCGCGGACTTGCCGCCGAGCTCGAGCGTGACGGGCCGCAGCAGCCGCCCGCAGGTCTCGGCGATCGACCGGCCGGCCGCGGTCGAGCCGGTGAAGGCGACCTTGTCGATGCCCGGGTGCGACACCAGGTACGCGCCGACCTCCCGGCCGGCGGGGACGATGTTGAGCACACCCGCGGGGAGCCCGGCCGCTGCCGCGGCCTCGGCGAGGAGGAAGGCGTCGAGCACCGTCTCGGGGGACGGCTTCATCACCATCGTGCAGCCCGCGGCCAGCGCGGGCGCGAGCTTGAACATCGCGAGCGCCTGCGGGAAGTTCCACGGCACGATCGCGGCGACGACGCCGATGGGGGAGCGGCGTACCTCCACGGTCCCGCCGAACATGCCCTGTCGCAGGTCGGCGGCGGCCGGTTCGCGGATCAGGCCCGCGTAGTAGCGCAGCAGGAGTGCCGGGTAGGCGCCCTCGAGTTGTGTGGCGACGGCGATCGGCATGCCGTTCTGCAGGCTCACCCGGGACGCGAACTCCGCGGACCGGGCCTCGATCTCGTCGGCGAAGCGCGCCATCGCTGCGGCGCGGCGCTCGGGCTCCCAGGTCGCCCAGCCGTCCTGGGCATCGAACGCGGCCCGGGCAGCCGCCACGGCCCGGTCGACGTCGGCCTCCGCCGCCTCGGGGACGGAGCCGAGCGGCTCCTCGGTGCTGGCGTTGATCGGCACGATCGTGCGCGCGGTGCTGGGAGTGATCCACTCGCCGCCCACGTACAGGCGGTCGTAGGCGGTGGTGGCGGTACTGGTGGTCATGGCGATCCCTTCATCGGACGTGATGACCATCACGGTAGAAACCGCCGGGCGGGCCGGACTGTTCAAAAGTTGGACACTTCCCGTCGCGGCGGCCTCGGTTCCGTGGCCCGTGGCTCAGCCGATCCGCAGGCTCCGCAACCGGGAGTAGAGGGTGGTGCGGCTGATGCCGAGCGCGGCGGCGGCTCGTGCCTTGTTCCCGCCCGCCGCGCGCAGGGCCGCGACGATGGCGTCGTGCTCGGCGCGCTCGAGCGGGCCCAGATCACGCCGCTGCGGGCTCACTCGGTAGCGCTCCGGGAGGTCGCTCACGGTCACGTCGCCCGCGGACCGGGACCGCAGCGTCGAACTCAGTACGGAGCGCAGCTCATGCAGCTCGCCCGGCCAGTCCTGCGCGGCGAGCGCCGCCAGTGCGGACGGGGTCAGCCGGACCCGGTCGCCGCCGGGCAGTCGGCGGAGCATCCCGGTCGCGAGATCGGCCAGCTCCGTGCGGCGGTCGGACAGCGGCGGCAGGTCCACATGCCGCCGGCACGCCGCGGCGAGCGCCGCCGCGGCACCCTCCAGGGCCGGCGTCGCGGGCCCCGTCAGCACCAGGCCGGCCGGCCGGTCGACGACGCCGAGCAGTCGGGTCGCGCAGTCCGCGGGCAGTCGGTCGACGTCCTCGACGAGGAGCGGCCGGGCGGGGTCGGCGAGCGCGAGCGCGCGCAGCCAGCCCTGCGGGTCCGCCGCGGCGGCGGCCCCGTCCAACTCGGTGACCGGCGCGGACAGTGCTGCCCGGGCGGCCGTGGTCCGGCCCGTGCCGGGGCCGCCGCCGACGTACACCGGTCCGGTCTCGGCGTTCCCCGCAGCACGGGACGGCGCGTCGATCCGCCGGAACTCGTAGACGGTGCCGTCCGCGCCATCGCCGACGCGGCGCGCCAGGACGGACACCTCGGAGCCCGATTGCAGGGTGAGGTGAACGGGCCCGGCGTCCGCGGTCAGCTGCGCGAGCAGGTGGTGATCCGCGGGCGTCACGAGATCGGCCGCCGCGGAGTTCGACAGCACCAGGTCGCCCGCGAGGGCGAGGACTGCACGGTCGTGCCCCGTCGTCGCCAGGGTGAATGCCTCGAAGACCCGCTGACGGCTGCGCGGCGAGTCGGCCAGGGCCCGCTCCTCGATGTCCCGGACCGCGCGCTGGACCAGGGCGGGGAGCAACGGGGAGTCGTCGGCGGTCCGGCACGTGATGTCGACCACGCCGAGGAGCCTGCGGGTGATCGGATGGAAGATCGGGTGGCCGTAGCAGCTCAGATGCTTGAACCGGTCGAGGTAGTGCTCCTCCCCGCGCACGGCGACCCCGCTGCGCAGTTCGTGAGCGGTGGCGATCGAGTTGGTCCCGGTCGTCTCCTCGAGGAACACTCCGCCGAAAACCGCACCGAGCCCGTCGAATTCGCGATGCAGGGAACGTGCGCTCGCCTGGATGTCCACCACCCTCGAGTCGCGGTCCGACAGGATCACGCCGTAGGGGGCGTCGCCGATCCGCTCGGTCAGGTCGGTGAGGACCGGTGCGGCCGCGCGGAGCAGCGTGGACCTGCGGTCGACGGCCTGTTCGTCGACCGGGACGGCGGTGTTCGCCGGCGCGAGTCCTGACATCCGGGACCTGCGCCACGACAGTTCGATCTCCGGGCGCACCTGCTCAGGTTAACGACGGCGGGGTGGCCGCCGCGCGGTTCTCGCCGCATCTGCGCGTTTCGCGATAAGTGGTACGCTATAGCAAAGTGTATTGAGGTTCGGTTACGGACGGGAGGTGACGATGAGATTCACGCGGATGAGGATCACGGCGGTGTCGGCGCTCTGCCTCGCCGTCGTGCTGTGCGGCGTGGGGCTGTGGATCGTCGAATCGCACCTGGTCTCGAAGGGTTCGGAGTGCGGCGGGATGGGCTCGCCCCGCGCGGTTCCCGGCGTGCTCGTCGCGGTCGACGATCGCGCGACGCTCAACGTCCTCGACGACCTGCTGTCGCGAATGGGCTGCGGAATGCCCGCTCAGGCGCGCGTCGGTGGCAAATAGTATTCACTGGGGACGAGTGAAGAACGGCGGCCGACGCGTGTCGGCCGCCGTTCTCGCTGTCGGACGTCAGTTCTTGTGCAGGGCGGCGTTGAGCTCCACGCCCTCGCTCTTCCACGGCACGACCTCGACGGTGCCGGTCACCGAGTTGCGGCGGAACAGCAGGTTGCTCCGGCCGGCCAGCTCGCGGGCCTTGATCTGGGTGCCGTCGGGGCCGGTGACCTTGGTGCCGGCCGTCAGGTAGAGGCCCGCTTCGAGCACGCAGTCGTCGCCGAGCGGGATGCCCAACCCCGAGTTCGCGCCCAGCAGGCACCGCTCGCCGAGCGCGATGATCTCCTTGCCGCCGCCCGACAGGGTGCCCATGGTCGACGCGCCGCCGCCCACGTCGGAGTGGTCGCCGATGACGACGCCCGCGGAGATGCGGCCCTCGACCATGGCGGTGCCGAGAGTGCCGGCGTTGAAGTTCACGAAACCCTCGTGCATCACGGTGGTGCCCTCGGCGAGGTGCGCGCCGAGGCGTACGCGGTCCGCGTCGCCGATCCGGACGCCGGTGGGCACCACGTAGTCGACCATGCGCGGGAACTTGTCCACGGAGAACACGGTGACGGTGCCCCGCTTGCGCAGCGCCGCGCGGACCTGCTCGAAGCCGGCGGGGGAGCAGGGGCCGAAGTTGGTCCAGACCACGTTGGCGAGCAGGCCGAACTGGCCGTCCAGACTCAGGCCGTGCGGCTGCACCAGGCGCTGGCTCAGCAGGTGCAGGCGCAAGTACACGTCGTGCGCGTCGACGGGCGCGTCCGCGAGGTCGGCGATGGTCGTCTCGACCACGACGGTGCGCACCTTGCGGTCGGCGTCCGGGCCCGCGAGGGCGGTCAGCTCGGCGGGCGCGCCGGCCGGGTCCTGGACCGATCCGACGGTGCCGCCGCCGTCCGTCAGCGCGGGCGCGGGGTACCAGGTGTCGAGCACCGTCCCGTCGCCGGTCAGGGTGGCCAGTCCGTACGCCTTCGCTCCACGATTCGTCACCTGATCAGGGTACCGGTCCGCGTGGCAGCCCCGGTGTACCGGTCATCAGCCCGAACAGGCGGGGCGATGCATCGGTACGCCCGCGCCGACCGATCCCGGAACGTGTGACACGATCGCCGCGGACTACCAGGTGTTGGTTATGGTCGTGCCGATACCGTTCACCGGCGGAGACGTGATGCTCGACGCCCAGTTCTGCGGTGTACCGCCGCACCCCGTTCGGAGCACGAACCTCGTCGCACCGTTCGCCGTGAAGCTGAAGTCGCTGTAGGTCGCTCTGCGGGTATTGACGGCCCACCCGGGGCTGCCGCCGCCGATCGGTTCCACCCAGATGCCCACGGGCGCGGTCCGCGCCCTCGTCGCGTGGTGGATGCAGGTGTTCGTGCCACTGATCGTCGCGGCGCTCGCCGACGGCGCGACGATCAGTGTGATCGCCACGGACGATGCTGCGGCGACGGCGCCGATTCTCACTGTTGCCATGGGATATCCCTCTGTCGAGAAACCTCGAGAGTTATTCTCGCTGTACAGGATTGACGGTACTTGGCGGCGCGGTCGCCGTATGTCATCCGTTCAGGGGAATCAGCCAGGGGCGAACGCGGCGAGGACGAACGATGCGTCGCTCGCGCTAGACATCCCAGGGGCGTAGGGAGTCAAGCCGCGTGTGCGTCGATTTCAGTTCGGTGACGCCAGGCGGTGGTCTCGTTGTAGCGGTTTCGGCTGGCGAGGCAGCCGTGGAGGATGCCGACGAGGCG